>RKAY01000082.1 GCA_014846205.1 Collinsella aerofaciens
CGCCCCAACGAAAGGTGCAATTATGTCTTTTGCCATCATAACCGACTCCACGTCGGACATCTCCCCCGCCCGTGCCCAAGAGCTCGGCATTTACGTGATTCCGCTGCATGTGATTATCGAGGGTGAGGACCTGCTCGACCAGGTGCAGATTACCGCCCAGGAATACGTCGCGCGCATGGCTGGCTCCGAGCAGCTGCCGCACACCTCGCAGCCGAGCGCCGGCGAGTTTAAGGCGCTCTTTGACCGTGTGCGCGCCGACGGCCACGATAGCGCGATCTTTATCTCGCTGTGCAGCGAGTGGTCTGCCTGCTATTCCAACGCATGCCTGACGGCCGGGACCCATGAGCTCGACGTGCGCTGCATCGATTCGCGCACCGGCTCGGGCGCCGAGGGCCTGCTGGTGGAGTACGCGCTGGCCATGCGCGAGGACGGTCGCAGCCTGGACGAGACCGAGGCGCAGATCCGCGCGACGCTGCCCGACGCCCACCTGCTGTTGATTCCCCGCACGCTCGAGAACCTGGTCAAGAACGGCCGCGCACCTAAACTCGCCGGCCAGCTCACCCAAATGCTCAACATTCGCCTGGCCGTTTCGCCGGAGTGGAAGTCAGGCGAGATCAAGGCCATCAAGAAGGGTCGCGGTGCCAAGCGCATCGTTGCGAACACCATGGCCGACTGCCTCGAGTTTTTGGCCGAGCACCCGGGCTCCAGCGTGCGCGTGCTCACGACCGGCGCTGCCGAGGAGCAGGAGCTCGTCAACCAAGCGCTCGCAGGCCAGAACTACGTAGACGCCGGCACCGGCCCCATCGGCTGCACCATCGCCACCCACGTAGGCGTCGACGCCATCGCCATCAGTTACTGCCCCCGCTACCAACCCACCAATTAGGGCTACCCATACCACTTGCGGTGGAATAGGGACTGTTTTTGGCTTATCAGCCGCAAATCAATCCCTATTCCACCGCAACTTAAAAGCAGTTCATTTGGGACGGGGCTAAAAGACTGGTATCAAACGTATCAGACCAGTCTTTTTAGCCCCGTCCCATTTTAGCTACCCTACATCAGCCCGCTCAGGGCGATGTCGACGGCCTCGTTGAGGTCGTCGGTGATATGCACCAGCTCCGGATCGAGCGGGCTGATCATACCGGCTTCCATCACCGGGCCGTTGAGCCAGTCGAACAGGCCCTGCCAGTACTCGGTGCCCACCAAAACGAGCGGCATGCGCTTGACCTTGTGCGTCTGCACCAGTGTGAGCACCTCGAACATCTCGTCGAGCGTGCCAAAACCACCGGGAAACACGATGGCGCCCGAGCTGTACTTAACAAACATGGTCTTGCGCACAAAGAAGTAGCGGAAGTCCATACCCAGGTTCACGTATTTGTTGAGCCCCTGCTCGTGCGGCAGCTCGATACCCAAGCCGACCGACTTGCCGTTGGCGCTCGCCGCTCCCCTGTTGGCCGCCTCCATAATGCCAGGGCCGCCGCCGGTGATAACCGCCACGCCGCGCTGGGCGATCTTGCGGCCGACCGTGCGCGCAGCCTTGTAGAGCTGATCGGTCTTGGGCGTGCGAGCACTGCCGAAGATGGTCACCGCAGGACCAAGCTCGGCAAGCGCGCCAAAGCCATCGACAAACTCGGCCTGAATGCGCAGCACGCGCCACGGGTCGGCGTGCAACCAATCGGTCGAATCTTCGGGCGCCAGCAGGTTGGCGTAGGTGTTGTCCTTAGGAATCATGGGGCCGCGCATGACCACGGGGCCGCGGCGGTACGTCTCGTCGTAGGCGGGCTCGCCCTCGACATTCTCATTCTTAATCATGGGTACTCCTATCGAAAATAGAAACGGGCGGGGTCGACGCCATGCGTCAAACACCCGCCCGAACATCAACCATTCGGTATGGTACCCACGATGCATCAAGCGCTTGCAAGGCATCGGCCAGCGGTCACACAGACCGTGTTAGCGAACGCGATGACCGATCGCCGCTTGGCCTTTGCCGTTGCTCACGCCCCGCAAGCGCGCCCGCAGCTCTTAGTAATCCACCGCCGCAGGACTGTTCATCCAGTCGCTCACGAACGCGCCGTATCGGCCCTCGATAATGGCTTGGCGAGCACGCTGCATAAGGTTGAGCAGGTAGTAGATGTTGTGCATCGAAAGCAGAATGCCGCCGAGCATCTCCTTCTGCGTGACCATATGACGGATGAGCGCACGGCTGTAACCGCCCGTGCACACCGGGCAGGTGCAGGTGGGATCGATGGGACCGTCGTCGTGCGCAAAGCGCGCGTTACGGAAGTTGAGGCGACCCTCACTGGAAAATGCCGTGCCCATACGGCCGGTGCGCGTCGGCAGCACGCAGTCGAACATGTCGATGCCCACGCCAACGCCGCGCACGAGCGTGGTCGGGTTGCCGACACCCATCAGGTAGCGCGGTTTGTGCTTGGGCATGTACTCGCTCACGAGCGGCGCCAGCGTCTCGAACATGGTCTCGTGGTCCTCGCCCACCGAGTAGCCGCCAATACCGTAACCGGGGAAGTCACCGCATTCCTCCAGATGGCGCAGCGAGCGCAGGCGCAGGTCCAGATGCATGCCACCCTGGACGATGCCAAAGAGCGCCTGGTCATCACGGGTGTGGGCCTTATAGCAGCGCTCGGCCCACATACTCGACAGCTCCACCGCGCGCTCGACGTAGGCGCGCGTGGCAGGATAGCCGGGGCACTGGTCGAGCTGCATGCAGATGTCGGAACCGAGCTTCATGGCGATTTCCATGTTGTCCTCGGGCGTCCAGAACACGTGGCGACCGTCGTAGTCATTGACGATAAAGCGCACGCCCTCGTCGGTGAGCTTAACGGCGTCGTTATGGCTAAAGACCTGGAATCCGCCCGAGTCGGTGAGGATGGGGCCGTGCCAGTTCATAAACTTATGCAGACCGCCCAGCTCGGCGATGGTGTCCTCGCCAGGGCGCATGGACAGGTGATAGGTATTGGCAAGCACAATCTGGGCGCCGAGCTGCTTGACGGTCTCGGTGGGGATGCCTTTGACGTTTGCCTTGGTGCCCACGGGCATAAAGATCGGCGTCTCGATGTCGCCGTGCGGGGTGTGCAGCACGCCGGCGCGCGCGTGCGTGGTCGGGTCCTCGGCGATCAGGTCGAATTTAAAGAGGCTCTGGTCCATAAACTGGAACTCCTTGGTTGCGGTTCATACGCAGACCATTATACGAGCAACCAGCAAACCGCACCGACTCGACAGAAACTGGTGCAAAGGGGTCATAGTCGTTGGGGACGTTCTTAAACGACTAGCCGTTGGGGACAGTCTTCAGCGCCACCTTGCAAAGGAGTGTCCCAATCTGCCGGCACTCAGGGACTGTCCCCAAGTGCCGGCAAGAGTGTCCCTTCACAACAGCCAAGGAAACGCCGACGCTCTGGCACCGACAGCGAAAACCCGCCAGAGCGAGCAAGGTGCCTTGAAACAAGGCGGCATTGACCTTCTGGTCATGCCGCCGAAGTTGAAAGGCAGATTGCCGCTCTGGCGGGTTTGCAGCGTCAACTGGTTACGCGGTTCGTAGAACCGCGTAACTCCTAAGGACGCTGGCCCATGCCGCCCTCGAGGGTGACGGTCTCGCCGTTCATGTACTTAAAGTCAGGGCCGCAGAGCTGAACGACCACGCGGCCGATCTCTTTCTCGACATCGCCGTAATGACCCGCCGGCGGCATGTGAACGTTGGCCTTGAACGCCTCGGGATAGGCATCCTGGAAGTTCTCGAGCGCAGCAGTCCAGGCAAGCGGGCATACGATGTTGACGTTGATGCCGTCCTTGCCCCACTCGTTGGCAGCGACGCGGGTCAGGCCGCGGATGCCCTCCTTGGCGGCAGCATAGCTGCACTGGCCATAGTTGCCAAACAGGCCGGCGCCCGAGGCAAAGTTGACCACGGAACCCTTGGTCTCCTTCAGGTGCGGATAGGCCTTCTGCATGTACAGGTAGGTGGCATACAGGCCAGAGTAAATGGCCAGGTTAAACTGGTCCATGGTGTGGTCGGCGATGGTCACGCCCGAAGCGCTGGCCTGAGCGTTGTTGACGACGGCGTCGATGCGACCGAACTCCTCAATCGCCTTGTCGATAACGTTCTGCACAACGGCCTCGTTGTCCTGGCCGGCGGAGACATCGGCCTGAACAGGCAGAACCTTGACGCCGTACTCAGCCTCGAGAGACTCCTTGGCGGCCTCGAGCTTGGCGACGTTGCGGCCGGTGATAACGAGGTTCGCGCCCTCCTTGGCAAAAGCGATATCGATGCCGTAGCCGATGGAGCCAGCGGAGCCGTCCTTGAGCGTGGCCTTGCCGCCGCCGGTGACGATCACGGTCTTACCAGTGAAAAGTCCCATACAAAGTCCTTTCAAATCGCGACGGGCCCGCCCGTCGACTGCGCGCATCCAACTTCACGCGCCAAAAGCTGAAATGCAACTTTAGCGGGTTCAAGTGAAAAATAAAGCCCATGGCAGGCGAACGGTGCAACGTCTTTCGGCGAAGGGAATGTCAAGCACGAACTGGACAAAGAGGCCGAATTATTTGTCACCCAAACGAGTCATCGAACACGTTTTGAAACTTTGCTGCGGGGCGCGGGATGTCGGCGCGAGACTTTATCATAGGGTGACGAACAACGATGAGGAGCACATGCCTATGACAGACGAGCTGGACCCCCAGACTCAACAGCATATTGATGATTCAGCAGACGTCGCCGCAGATACTGACGCTGCGACCTGCAATGATACCCACGTCGACGACGCCACTCTGGATAACGGCGCTGCGACGGAAATCCCTGCGGCCGAAGATGCCGACGAGAAAAACGACGATTCGGCCGCCCAGGACGATGCCACCGAAAAGGACGCTGCCCCGCAAGCAGCAGGCCCCATCGAGGTATCTTCGGAAGAAGAGCTCGATGCCGTCATGGATTCCATGATGGATGCCGTCAAAGCGATGAAGGATGCTGTCGCCGATGCCGACGTTGACGCCGAGGAAGAAGAGGCCGCCGAGGCCGCCTCGACCTTTGTGCCCGGCGAGACCCCCGTTGCCGATCAGGGCAGCACTATGCCCTCGTTTCTGCAGCTCGAACATCCCACGATTGGCGCGGACGCCGTCGACCCGCATGCAGCGGGCTTTTCTGTGATCGAAGGCGGCACCGGCAATATCGCCGCGCCGCAAACTACCGATGTTGACGCCGCTGACACCGGTCGCCCGATCGCCCCGCACGCCCCCGCCGCGAGCCGCGACCTGAGAACCGCCGTCTCGAACACTGCGAACGCCGTGGGCGCCTTTATCGCACAGGGAGCCTCGGCCATGCGCGAGATGAACGCCGCGAAAAAGGCACTCGCCGATGCCCGCGACCACCTGGCGGAGTTGGAGCAGCGCATTTCCGATCAGGCCGAGGAGCTCGAGACGCGGCAGGATATCGCGGGGCGGTACGACCAGATTGTCGCCGACCAGCGCCAGGCAATCACCACGGCACAAAAGACCGCTGCGGCCGCCGAGATTGACCGCGACGCCCATGCCGCCAAAGCAACTGAGCTCAAGGGCCAGCTCGAGCAAATGAAGACAGAAGATGATGCAGCTGAGCGCCGCCTGAAGGCCGCACTCGATGCCGTCGAGGCTCGCGAGGCGAGTTCACGCGAAACCGGCAACCGCCTGGTTCGTCGACTCGAAGATTCCAAGCGCATTCGCGACAAGGTGAAGGCCGAGCGCGACGCAGGTGTCGCCGCCGCACAGCAAACTGCCGACGCAACACGCGCACAGCTTGAAACGTTACGACGCGAGTATGCCGAGCTGCAGCGCAATCCTTCGGCGAACCCCGCCAATTACACCGTGCGCACCAGCGAGCTTTCGATGCAGATCTCCGATGCCGCCGATGCCCTGCGCAAGGCCGAGGAAGACATTCCACGCGTGACCGCCGACCTTGAGCATTCGCTCGCCGCCGCCGAGCAGGCCGTCGAACAGGCACAGGCCCCCATCGCCGATGCCAAACGCGCACACCAGGCCGTAACGACCGAGGCGGACGCCGCACGCGACGACCTTCAGACGACCAAGACCGCCGCTGCGACGCGCCAGCGCGAACTGCGCGAGAAGATCGCCGCGCAGGACAAGGCTCGTCGCGAGCAGGAGCAGGCCATCGCCAACGCCCAGGCGGACGCCGCACATGCGCAGTCGATTATCGAACAGGCGACCGAGGTGCACGACCATCCCGAGATCACCGAGTCGCTCGCCGGATCCTTGGCGCGCGATAAGGCCGAACACGCCGAAACCGAGCGCGAAGTGGCCCAGCTCGAGGCTACCGAGGATGACGTACGAGAGCGCACCCGCGACTCACGCATCAAATTCACCGGTGCCATCGTCTGCATCGTCGCCGTGATTCTGGTAATCATCCTGGTCTGGCTGTTCACGAGCAAGTAAACCAGCCGCCAAAAAACGCCTCAACGCAGTTGCGGTGAGATAGTTCCTGTTTAGCCATCAAAAAGGCCAATTCAAGAACTATCTCACCGCAACTTTTTGGTGCAAAGGGGTCAGGCTACTTTGCGCCAACAACGTTTGACCAGATAAAACCTGCCAAAATAAACCTGTCCCTTTTTGGCAGGTTGAACCACGGCAACGCCGATGTTCTGGCAAAGTCAGCGAAAACCCGCCAGAGCGAGCAAGGTGACGTGAAAGAGGAGGGCATTGACCTTCTGGTCATGCCCGACGATTGAACGTCAGATTGTCCAAATGCGGCCCGCGCAGCGTCGGCCGGTTACGGCGTTTGTAAAACGCCGTAACCTACAAAATGAGCATCGCGTCGCCAAAGCTGAAGAAGCGGTAGCGCTCCTGGATGGCGGCAGCGTAGGCATCCATGATCTGGTCGCGGGTGGCAAGCGCACTCACGAGCATCATAAGCGTGGAGCGCGGCACGTGGAAGTTCGTGATCAGCGCGTCGACCACGTGATAGGTCGAGCCGGGCATAAGGTAGAGCTGCGTCGTCGCGTTCTCGCGCACCACAATGTCGCCGCGGCCGAGCGTATCGGCCCCGTCCTCACGGCCCTCAAAATAGCGCGCCGTCACGGCCGGATCGGACACCGGCGCATCGGCGTCATACGCGCTTTCGAGCGAGCGCACCGCCGTGGTACCGACAGCGATCACACGATGGCCCTCGGCCTTCGCCTTATGCACGGCGTCGACAACCTCCTGCGACACGTGATAGCGCTCGGTGTGCATCACATGCTGCGTGGGATCGTCCTCCTCCACCAAACGGAAGGTATCGATGCCCACCTCGAGCTCGACGGCGGCAAACTTCGCGCCCTTTGCCTCGATAGCAGCCATAAGCTCGGGAGTAAAGTGCAGACCCGCCGTGGGAGCGGCAGCCGAGTGCTCTTCCTTCATGGCGTAGACGGTCTGGTACTTCTCGGGGTCGCCCTCGTAATCGGTAATGTAGGGCGGCAGCGGCACGTGACCGGCGGCGTGAATGGCCTCGTCGAGCGTGCGCGGCTCGCCGGCGGCATTGCAACCGGCCGGCTCAAAGCGCACCAGACGGCCACCGCGGCTATCAGTGACAAAGTCGATGACCTCGGCCGTCAGCACCACGGGAGCCCCCTCGGGCGCATGGGCGCCACCGGCGCGATACTCAATCTGAGCACCGGGCTTTAAGCGCTTACCCGGCTTGACCAGGCACTCCCAAACGTGGCCCAGCGGGTCAACATCCTCGCGGCGCTTGAGCAGCAGCGTCTCGACCACGCCACCCGAGCCGGCTTTGCGACCGATCAGGCGGGCCGGCATCACGCGCGTCTTGTTGATGACGAGTACATCGCCCGGCTCGATATAGTCGATGATGTCACGGAAGATGCGGTGCTCGACGGTGCCGCCATGCTCCAGCGGCGTTCCCGCCTCGGAGCCCTTGCGATCCACCACCAGCAGGTGGCAGGAGTCGCGCGGCTCGGCAGGAGCCTGGGCAATCAGTTCCTCAGGAAGGTTATAGTCAAAATCATCGGTACGCATAGACACGTCGGATTCTCCTT
>RKAY01000035.1 GCA_014846205.1 Collinsella aerofaciens
GAGGATTCTGATGGCTGCACGCTTTGGTGACATGCTGCTCGAGCAGCGTCGCCGAATGGGCCTTTCCATTCAGCAGGTCGCCAACACCATCAAAATCAGACCGCAGATCATCGAGTTTTTCGAGACCGGTAACTTTGCGTCGATGCCCCCGCGCGGCTATGCGCAGGGCATGATTTCGAGCTATGCACGCTTTTTGGGCCTCAATCCGCGCGAGGTCGTCGATGCCTACTTTGATGAGCTGATGGCATACGAGCGCGAGACGTCGCAGCAGGGCGGTCGTTTTCAGGACGCCGCCGGCTATGTCAATTCGCGTTCCTCGGTGGATAACGGGCGCTTCCTGATGGTTCAGGGCGGTCGTTCAACGCGTTATGGTCAGCGTCCGCAGCAGGCTGGCTATATTACCGAGACGGGGTCCAGTGAGGAAATCCGTTCTCAGCGCGATCGTTTCCGCAGTACACCTATGCCCGACGATCGTGCGCTTCCCGCTGCTCGCGGTGTGGCGCGCGATCCCCGTGTCGGCTACGGCGATGGCGGCTATTCCGATCGTGGCTACCGTGGTGTCTCTGCCGGTCGTGCTCGCGGCGGCTATGCGGACGCCGATACTACGCAGGTGACGCCGCGTCTCCGCTCGCAGTCGCAACCGTCTGGTCAGCGCTCCTCCGCCCCGCGTTCGGGTCAGCGTAACTACCAGGGTCGTAGCGAGCTCGCGCCTCGTTCGGGTCAGCGCAAAATGCAGCGCCAGGGTGGTTATCGCGGTCGTCCCGATAATGGCCGCGGGCGCATGCCCCAGGGAAATGGGCGCAGGGGCTCTTCGCGTGGCGGGAGTGGATCTCGAGCTCCTCAGAACAACGGGCTCGATCCGCGTATCGTCTATGCCGGCATCGGTGCTGTGGCGCTGCTGCTGATTGTTCTCATTGTGGTTCTGTTGCGCGGCTGCGGTTCTTCGTCTCCCGACTCAACGCCCGAGACCCCTGTGGCAACCAAGACGACGACCAGGAAGTCTTCCAAGAAGACCGAAACGGCCGATGAGGACGAAGATGCCGATGAGACTACGGACGAGTCGGCTGATTCGGAAACCGCTAAGAAGACGACCAAGAAGGGCGAAAACGAGGTTACGAAGGTCAAGGTCTCTGTCGCCAAGGGCAAGACCGCGTGGATTGAAGTCAAGGTCGACGGCAAGTCGGTCTATGGCGCCCAAGCGACCGGCCCCTTTGAGCAGGAGTACACGCCCGAGTCTTCGATTGAAATCACTACGTCCAAGCCTTCCGACGTCACGGTCACCAAGAACGGCGAAAAGGTCCGCTACGATACCAAGACATCGGGCGTGGCGCGTGTGACCATTACCGTTCCCAAGAAGGAGACCACCGACGCCAAGGACGGCGAGGGCTCCGACGGCACTGATGGCACCGAAAGTACCGACGGAACCGATGGTACCGACGGCACCGATGCCCAGTCCACGGATGGCACCGATACCGTCACCGACGGTCAAACGACGACCGATTCTACCGATTATTCGTATGACAGCTACTAGGCCGCTCGCAAGCGAAAGGATGAACCATGGCTAAAGATTCCAGCTTTGATGTTGTGTCCGAGGTCAACATGCAGGAGGTCGACAACGCCTTCCAGCAGACTACGCGCGAAATCTCCCAGCGCTATGACCTTAAGGATTCCGGCGCCACAATCGAGCTCTCGAAGGGCGACAAGCTCTTTACGATTAACGCTCCGGCCGACTTTGTCTCCAAGCAGATTATCGACGTCCTGAGCTCTAAGCTCATCAAGCGCGGCATCGACCTCAAGGCCGTCTCTTGGGATGCTCCACAGGCTGCCTCGGGCGGGACCGTTCGCGTGCTCGGCCATATCGTGGAGGGTATCGACCAGACGACCGCCAAGAAGATCAACAAGGACATCAAGGATCAAAAACTCAAGGTCAAGGTGACCATCGAGGCCGATAAGCTGCGCGTTTCCTCGGCTTCTAAAGATGCGCTTCAGGCTGTTATCCAGTTCCTGCGTGATCAGGACTATGGCCAGCCGCTTCAGTTTACCAACTACCGTTAATTCATTCGAAAGGACCGCTCTCCAACATGGATACACCGTTGGGCTCCGTGCTCTACATCACCCTCGGTTGCGCAAAAAACGAGGTCGATACCGACCGCATGCGCTCGCTGCTGACTGCCGCGGGCTACGAGGAGGCATTCGATCCGCAGGATGCCGATATCGCTATCGTCAACACGTGCTCGTTCTTGGCCTCCGCAACGTCTGAGAGCATCGAGACCACACTCGAGCTCGCCAACGAGGTGCAGGACGGTGTTCGCTCCTGTCCCATCGTCATGTGCGGTTGCGTGCCGTCGCGCTACGGCGATGACCTGCCTGACGAGCTGCCCGAGGTTGCTGCCTTTGTGAAGGCCGACGAAGAGGACGGCATCGTGGCGGTCATCGACGGCGTGCTGGGTGTCGAGCGCGAGATTGCCGCCTATATTCCGCAGGTCAAGCGCACCGTTGAGGGTGCGGTCGCCTACGTGAAGATCTCCGATGGCTGCAATCGCTTCTGCAGCTTCTGCATGATTCCCTACATTCGCGGTCGCTATCATTCGCGCAATGCCGAGAGCATCATCTCGGAGGTGCGCGACCTGGTCGCCGGCGGTGTGCGCGAGATCGTGCTGATCGGTCAGGATACGGGTATCTGGGGCACCGACTTTGCCGATGAGGACATAGCCGAGGGCTCGCCGCGCAATCTGGCGCAGCTGTTGCGCGCCGTCGCCGAAGCCGTGCGTCCGCACAACGTTTGGGTGCGCGTGCTTTATCTGCAGCCCGAGGGTATGACCGACGAGCTTATCGAGACCATTCGCGACACGCCCGAGGTACTGCCTTACATCGATATTCCCGTACAGCACTGTTCCGCCCGCATCCTGAAGGCCATGCGCCGCTCCGGCTCACGCCAGGAACTCGAGGATCTGTTCCGCGACCTGCGTAATCGCATCCCTGGTATCGTGATCCGCTCTACGGCCATGGTCGGCTTCCCGACCGAGACCGACGACGAGTTCCGCGATCTTATCGACTTTATGGATACCGTGGGCTTTGACTACACGAGCGTCTTTGCCTACTCGCAGGAGGAGGGAAGCCTGGCCGCCAAGATGGAGGGTCAGGTCGACGAGGACGTTAAGCTCGAGCGCGCCCAGGAGGCTATGGACCTGGCCGAGTCGCTCGGTTTTGCCGCGACCGCCGCGCACGTGGGCGAGCGCGCCCAGGTGATCGTCGACGGTATCGAGGAGACCGAAGATGGCGCCGAGCTCATCGGTCACGCCTGGTTCCAGGCCCCTGATTCCGACGGAGCGGTGCACCTGGATGCCAGCGAGGCATCCGTGGGCGATATTTTGACCGTCGAGTTTACCGATAGCTTCTGCTACGAGCTTATCGGTCATGTTGTAGAGTAGGAGAGCGTCGTGGCTAACGAGAGCAATAAGGAACTGACGAGTGTCTGGACGCCCGCTAACATCGTGACGTGCGTGCGCATCGTCTTTATTCCGGTCTTTATGATCGTTTCCGCCCTGTCGCATACGAGCGTTGCTGGTACGGATTGGAGCACCTTTGACGGCCCGCTCGCCGCCGCTGCGTTTATCCTGTACGTCATCTTGTCGTGCACCGATAAGGTCGATGGCTATCTGGCGCGTTCGCGCAACGAGATCACCGACTTCGGCAAGTTCTTGGACCCCATCGCCGATAAGCTGCTGGTTTTCTCGGCTCTGCTCCTGTTCTTGGACTTTGGCGCGGTTTCCGTGTGGTCCGTGTTCATCATCCTGTTCCGTGAGTTGCTGGTAAGCGCCCTTCGCATGGTCGCGAGCGCTGCCGGCGTGGTCATCGCGGCTGACAAGCTCGGTAAGTATAAGACGGCGACCACGATGGTCTCCATCTGTGGCTACCTGTGCGTCTTTGCGATGGCGGGTCTTCACCTTGGCCCGGCGACGCTGACGCTCGGTATCTACTCGGTGTCGCGCTTCCTGTACGTCATCGCTGTCATCCTGACCGTTATCTCGGGCGCTCAGTACTTCTGGAACTGCCGCAAGATCGTCTTTTCGGTCTAGGTCCTGGTAGGCATGACGGACTCTTTTGAACAAATTGTCACGCACAATGAGGAGCTGGCGCGCGCTATTGTCGAGCGTGCGGGCGCATTGGGCGTGACGGTATCGACGGCTGAGTCGTTGACCGCGGGTATGATTGCTTCGACGATTGCCGATATTCCCGGTGCCTCGGCGGTGTTGCGCGGCGGCGCGGTGACGTACTGCGACGAGATCAAGCATCGCGTGCTGGGTGTTGAGCAGGAGACGCTCGAGCGCTATACCGCGGTGTCGTATCAGACGGCGCGCGAGATGGCCGCCGGTTCGCTGGAGCTGTATCAGAGCGATATTGCCGTGAGTGCAACGGGATATGCCGGTCCCGGCGGAGGCACTGAGGACGATCCTGCTGGAACGTTCTATATTGGCTGGGCGTATCGCCTGGCCGATGGGGGAGTGCCGGTTGTGGACTCTGTGCGCTGCCACCGTGAGGGCGACCGTTCGTGTGTTCGTGCCCATGCGGTCACGGAGGCACTGGGATGCATCACCCGCATGCTCGACTCTATGGAATAGGCGTGTTGTAAGGGGCTTTCGGGCCCCTTAATTGTGGAGATGGGGACCTCTGGCGTTTTTAGAGTCTGTGCTGGTCGTAGGCCTTTTCTTACTTGATTTGTTCCCATTGGTTTCTCTGCGGTCAAGCATTTGGTCAGCTTTTGGTCGGCGTTTGGTTGGGTTTTGGAATGATGACCTGCATATGATGTATCTGTACGGTTGACCACGAACAGCCGTTCGTTTATTATCGATGCAGGTTGTTAAGAGGAGGGCTTTTCATGGCCAAGAATTCAGGTCCCGTACGTACCGTCCATGCACGTACGACGGGTAAAGAGCGCGACGAGATGATCGCCACCACTAAGGCCCAGATCGAGAAGAAGTTCGGTCGGGGCTCCATTATGAGGTATGGCGACGGTGGTCCCGAACTCGAGGTTGAGGCCATTCCAACCGGCGCCCTGTCACTCGATGCCGCTTTGGGCATCGGTGGCGTGCCGCGTGGCCGCATCGTCGAGATTTACGGCCCCGAGTCCTCCGGTAAGACCACGCTATCGCTCGAGATCTTGGCCGAGGCGCAGGCCATGGGTGGCGTCGTGGCGTTTATCGATGCCGAGCATGCGCTCGATCCCACGTATGCCGCGCGCATTGGAGTAGATATCGACGAGGTGCTCATTTCCCAGCCCGATACGGGTGAGCAGGCACTCGAGATCGTCGACATGCTCGTGCGCTCCGGTGCTATCGATGCTATCGTCGTCGACTCTGTCGCCGCTCTCACCCCGCGTGCCGAGATCGAGGGCGAAATCGGCGATACCACGGTTGGCCTGCAGGCACGTCTGATGAGCCAAGCGCTCCGCAAGCTCGCCGGCTCGCTCTCTAAGTCCAATACGACGTGCATCTTCATTAATCAGCTGCGTGAGAAGATCGGCGTGATGTTCGGCAACCCCGAGACCACGACGGGCGGCCGTGCGCTTAAGTTCTTCTCCTCTGTGCGTATCGACATCCGTCGCATCGACAGCATTAAGCTCAAGGACGAGGTCATTGGCAACCGCGTGCGCGCCAAGGTGGTCAAGAACAAGGTGGCTGCTCCATTCCGCTCGGCCGAGTTCGACATCATGTACGGGACGGGCATCTCCAAGGAGGGCTCGATTCTGGATATGGCTGTCGAGTACGACATCTGCAAAAAGACGGGTTCGTGGTTTGCGTACGGCGAGGATAAGCTCGGCAACGGCCGCGAAGCAGCTAAGGCCTTTTTGCGCGAGCACCCCGATTGCGCCGACGAGATCGAGCATAAGGTTCGTCTTGCCTGCGGCCTTGAGTATGACGACGATGCACCCTCCGAGGTTGAGCTTACTGACCAGACGCTGGGGGAGCAGCCGGCAGATGATGGGTTTGACGAGCTCTATGCCATCGACGGCTCCGCAATGCTCGACGACGATGAGTAGCGGTTGCTGCCATGTCGTATACCGTGACCGAGGCTACGGTCGTCTTTCCCGATAAGAAGGCGCCCTCCTCGTTCTCGACCGGCTACGCTTCAAAAAAGCCCTGTGCGCATATCGATTGCGATCTTGAGGGCGGCTTTCAACGCAGTATCTGGATTCCCACGCGCGTGGCGCGTCTGTACGTTAAAAACCGCCCCGAGTTGCCCTGTGACTGGGATGCCTTTCGTGAGTCCGTTGAGCTTATTGAGCGTAAATGCGCTCTCACCATGGTGACTGAGATGCTTTCGCGCCGCGATCATGCAACGGGCGAAGTGCGCGACAAGCTTGCTTGCTATGGTTTTCGTCAGCCGGCAATCGATTTCGCCGTTTCTCGCGCTACCGAGTACCGTTTTTTGGATGAGAATCGCTTCTGTGCCTATTTTATCGAGGAGCGTAAGCGCCGTGGATGGGGGCAGCGCAAGATCGAGACCGAGCTCAAGCGTCGCCATGTGAACCTCGAGGACATCCCCGGATATCCGGAACAGTATTTTGCTGCCGAAGACGATTTGGAGCGTGCCTCCGCACTGCTTTCCAAGCGCCGCGTTCCTGAAACACGCGGCTTTGAGAAGCTCGTTCGTTTTTTAATGGGCAAGGGTTTTTCGTATCACATCGCCGCCGATGCCGCCAAGGCCCGCATCGATGCCGAAAACGAGGAATGCGCCGTTTAGGGGCCGATTATCGTTCGTCTTGACCGTTCACCGTTTACTCGCCCCCGCGCCGGGTTGGTTTATTTGACAGTTGCTGCCGTTCAACGTACGATAAATATCGTCATTTGCTTTGTGATATGTGCTCATCTTTGATGAGTTTGTTTATATGTTTCTCTGTATCCGACCCGCATAAGCTGCGCCCATATTACTCAAATGTCG
>RKAY01000112.1 GCA_014846205.1 Collinsella aerofaciens
TACTCAAATACGTTTGTTCAACTACGTGCCGGCCAAGGTGGTACGGCACCTCTAGAAGAGTAAGGAATTGCACATGGATTACATCCGCGCAATCGAGCGCCAGCAGATCCGCGAGGACATCCCGCAGGTTCGCGTTGGCGACAACGTCAAGGTCCACTACCGCATTAAGGAAGGCGACCGCGAGCGCATCCAGGTCTTCCAGGGCGACGTCATCCGCATGGCTGGTGCCGGTTCCCGCGAGACCTTCACCGTCCGCAAGATTTCCTTCGGTGTCGGTGTCGAGCGTACCTTCCCGCTTCACAGCCCCAAGATCGGCAAGCTCGAGGTTGTCCGTCATGGTCGCGTCCGTCGCGCCAAGCTGTACTACCTCCGCGACAAGGTGGGCAAGGCTGCTCGTATTCCCGAGAAGCGCTAAGACGATCGCAGCGTCTGTCCGCTCATTTGGACAAAAGGGTCACCTTCGGGTGGCCCTTCTTTTTACTGATTCGCATGCAAGGAGGCCCCGGTATGGCCAACATGACAAGCTCGGTTTCGGCGTCCCAGGTGGCCGGCGAACTGGCGAGTGCCACGTTTGAGGAGATTCCCGCCCTGGTCGAACATTATCGCGAGGACCCGCGCCAGCAGGTCATCAAAGCCTGTGAACGCGCCATGAAGCGTCATGCCAAGGAGCACGCCGAGCGTGAACGCGTCAATGGCATGTATGAGCTGATGCACGAGCTCGGTGGCGACGGCGTTGTCGTGGGCGTGGATGAGGTCGGGCGCGGTTCGGTTGCCGGTCCCCTGACGGTGTGTGCCGTATGCCTGCCTATGGAGCCGCGCGTCTGGGGCATCAACGATTCCAAAAAGCTGACGCCTGCCCGTCGCGAGTTGCTAGCCGTAAAAATCGCCGAGGTGGCGACTGCCATCGGTTTTTGCCATATCGCGCCGGAGGATATCGATGATATGGGCATGGCGCGTGCCATTCGTGCCGCCGTCGCGGGCGCTGTTGCCGATACGGGCCTTGAACCGGATTGTGTGCTTATGGATGGCAACCCGTTGGGTGCCGTTCCCAACGAGCGCGACGTGGTCAAGGGCGACGCCAAGATCGCCTGTATCGCTGCGGCTTCCATTATGGCCAAGGTCACGCGTGACGAGATGATGGTCGAGTACGATGCCGAGTATCCCGAGTACCATCTGGCGGAGTCGAAGGGCTACGCGAGCCCCGAGCACATCGAGGCCATTCGCAAACACGGACTTTGTCCGCTGCACCGCGTGAGCTTTTGCGGAAACTTTCTGCAGACCGAACGGCTTTTCTAGGTCAATTGTGAAGACAGGGACTTCTGGAGTTTTATAAACCAGCTGGTAGCGGGCCGTGTGCGACACGATTGTTGCGCACGGCCCGTTTTTTGTCGGCATTTGGTCAGCTTTTGGTCTGCTTCCGGTACTTACCCGCATGAAAGGTGCCCTCATCATCGGGGCAATGCAGTGTGCGGGAAAGGAGACCCCATGTGTGCCGCAAACAAAAAGAGCAAGACGCAGCAGCTCAAGGAACGTTGGGAAGACGGCGAGCTCGACTGCGGGGCGATCACGCCCGAGTTTATCAAGGCACTCAGTCCCCGCGAGCTCGGCATGCTGGGTGAGCTGATTACCATCGATTACTTTAGCGAACGTGGCTACACCTTGCTCGAGCAGGGCTATCGTTGTGCCGAGGGCGAGGCCGACCTGGTGCTGCTCGATGAACTCGACGACGTCGTGGTGATGGCCGAGGTCAAGACGAGACGTGTCGCCGTGGGCTGCAACACACGGGTCTTTCCGGAGGAAGCCGTGGATGCTCAAAAACAGCGTCGGTATCGTCGCATCGCAAGCTGCTACCTCATGGAGCACTATCCGCTCAAGGCGATTCGCTTCGACGCCGTGGGCGTCACCATTCGTGGCGGGCATATCGCCGAGATTGAGCATCAGTACAACGCGTTCGATTGGCAGGTGTCGTGATGGCGTACGAGACATTTGCCGTTCACGCGGCCTGTATCCGCGGCGTCGAGGCGATTCCCGTCACCGTCGAGGTCTCGCTTGCCGGTGGCGTTCCGGGTATCCAGATGCTCGGCATCCCCAGCATGGAGGTGATGGAGTCGCGTGGGCGTATCCGGTGCGCCATGCGCTCGGCGGGCTTTGAGATTCCGCGCTCGGGCATTACCGTCAACCTGGCGCCCGGTGATATCCGCAAAACCGGCAGTGGTTTTGACCTGCCGATAGCCATCGCCGTACTGGCTGCCGATGGGCAGATTCCCCGCGATAACCTCGATCGCTGCCTTATCGCCGGCGAGCTTGGCCTGGACGGCACGGTGCTGCCCGTCAAGGGCGAGGTGGCGTTTCAGCTGCTGGCACGCGATATGGGGCTCTCCTTTATCGCCGGCAGGTCCGACCAGCATGTGCCGCTCGCGGGTGTGGACTGCGGATTTATCGATCACCTGTCTCAGCTTGCCCAGGGTATGGGCGATGCCGCGCGGCATTATCTGGATTCCGAGGGTGTAGAGGCCACTTTTGAACCTGAGCTCGACTATGCCGACGTGCTGGGGCAGGAGGTTGCCAAGCGCGGCATGGCGCTTGCGGCGGCAGGGGAGCTCGGTTTACTCATGATCGGCTCTCCGGGATCGGGCAAGACCATGCTAGCGCGCCGCATGACGGGGATCTTGCCTGAGCTTTCCGTCGAGGATCAGCAGGAGGCGTTGTGTATCCATTCGGTCTTGGGTGAGAACATCGATGGCCTGCTTGCGGGTCATCGGCCGTTTCGAAGCCCGCACCACAGCATTTCGACAGCGGGCCTTATTGGCGGAGGGCGCCCGGTGCATCCGGGCGAGATCAGCCTTGCCCATGGCGGTGTGCTCTTTTTGGACGAGCTTGCCGAGTTTCCCACCGGTGTGCTGCAGACGCTTCGTCAGCCTATCGAGCGCGGTTATGTCAGGATCGTGCGCGTTGACGGCGCCTTTACCTTCCCGTCGCGCTTTCAGCTGCTTGCCGCGAGCAATCCCTGCCCCTGCGGTTTTTTGGGCGATCGTGAGGTGCCCTGCCGCTGCTCGGCTTCGATGGTCGAGCGCTACCGGTCCAAATTACGCGGTCCGTTGGCCGACCGTATCGACATGATGATTGATGTGACCCGGCCCGATCCTCAGGTGATTATCGAGGGCGCGGAGGGCATGTCCTCGGCCGAGATGCGCGACTACGTGGTGCGTGGACGCGCCTTTCGCGTCTGGCGCGAGTCCCGTATGGACGATGCGGATGCCGAGGTCGAGGACGATGAGTCACGGTCCATTGACGGCGTCGTGTCGACCTTTGAGCTCGACGAGGCCGCCGAGAAATGCGTGCTTGGCCTGTCGAAGCGCACGCATCTCACGGGGCGCGGGATCGTGCGCCTGGTGCGTATCGCGCGCACCATCGCCGATGTCGCCGAAAGTGAGCGGGTAACTCAAGACCACGTGCTCGAGGCGGCGATGTACCAGGGGAGAAGGGACCAGTAATGCCCGAGGAGACTTTTGAGCTGCATCCCGGTGATGCGTTGTATCCAGATACCGTTTTGGAGCTCTCCGATGTACCCCAGACGCTCTATGTGCGTGGCGACCCCGCCGCGCTGTCGACGCCCGCGCTCTCCATCATCGGTGCTCGTAAGGCCTCGCCGTATGGCCTTGCCGTGGCAGAGCTGGCCGCGAAAGTTGCGGTCGAGGCGGGGGTGACGGTGGTCTCGGGCGGTGCGGTCGGCTGTGACCAGGCCTCGGGTTGGGCCGCGGTCAACGCCGGCGGCAGACACGTCGTGGTATTGGGTACAGGTGCCGACGTGGTCTACCCGCGTTCGAGTGCGGGGCTCATCGCGCGCACGATCGATACGGGTGGCGCGGTCGTGTCCATCTCGCCTTGGGGTATGGGGCCGCGCAAGTTTGCCTTTCCGCGGCGTAACCGGGTGATTGCCGCGCTTTCGCAGGCGCTCTTCGTGTCGGAGGCCGGCATGCCCTCGGGCACGTTTTCGACGGCGGAGGCCGCCATGGACCTGGGGCGCGAACTGCTTGCGGTACCGGGCTCCATTTTGTCACCCGAGTCGCGCGGGACCAACTACCTCATCGCCAACGGGGCCTGCTGCATTATTGACGAGGAGTCTATTGAGATGGCCATCTCGCGAATCTACGGCACCCTGCGCTATTCGCGTCCCGATGCGCCCGGTATCGCCGATCTGGACCCCATGCAGCAGGCCGTGATGCATGCGCTCATCGCCTCGCCGCTCAAAGTCGACGATATCGCGGCACTCGTCTCGCTCGATGCCGTCGGCGTACTCAAGCTCCTGGGGTCGCTCGAGCTCGAGGGCCTCATCGAGCGCATGATGGATGGAAGGTATGCGCCCTCCAAGTTTGCCCTTCACGCCCAGACGCCCTTCGGTCACAATGGAAAACGTGTCAATTAGAAAGGTGTTTGCAGATGCAGTTCGATCAGGTGACAGTTATCGGTGGCGGTCTGGCGGGTTCGGAGTGCGCGGTCCAGCTGGCAGACCGTGGTTTTGCCGTAAAGCTGTGCGAGATGCGCCCCCAGGTGAGCTCCCCGGCCCACCATACCGATCATCTGGCCGAACTCGTCTGCTCCAATTCGTTTAAATCCACCCGTCCGGACTCTGCGGCGGGCTTGTTGAAGGCCGAGCTTGAGCGTATGGGCTCGGTCTTGCTCGATTGTGCCCATCGCGCGGCCGTTCCTGCCGGCGGCGCCCTGGCGGTTGACCGCGTCAAGTTTTCCGAGCTTGTCGAGGCCGAGGTTGCCTCTCGCCCCAATATCGAGATTGTTCATGGGGAGGTCACGCAGATTCCCGAGGGCCATGTGGTCATTGCCGCTGGCCCCCTATGCTCGCCCGCGCTGAGCGAGGAGGTCATGAAGCTCGTCGGCGGCGATGCCCTGGCCTTTTTTGACGCGGCCGCGCCGATCGTCGATGCCTCCACGCTCGATATGGACGTGCTGTTCTCGCAGTCACGCTACGAGGAGCAGGGGAGCGGCGACTATCTTAATGCTCCGCTCAATAAGGAGGAGTACGAGGCCTTTATCGAGGCGCTCACCACCGCCGATCGCGTGGTACTCAAGGACTTTGAGGGTGGCGACCTGTTCCAGGCCTGCCAGCCTGCCGAGGAGGTCGCCCGCACCGGCAAAGATGCCATTCGCTTTGGCGCCATGAAGCCCGTCGGCCTGACCGACCCTCGCACCGGACGTCGCCCCTGGGCGGCGATTCAGCTGCGAGCCGAGAACAAGGAGAAGACCGCCTATAACCTGGTGGGCTTCCAGACTAACCTGACCTTCGGCGAGCAGAAGCGAGTCTTCCACATGGTGCCCGGTCTGGAGAATGCCGAATTCTTCCGTTTTGGCGTCATGCACCGCAACACCTTTGTTGATGCCCCACATGTTCTTGATGGTACCTTTGCCGTGCCCGGTACGAGCGTGCGCCTTGCCGGTCAGATCACCGGCACCGAAGGCTATATGGAGGCTGTGGCGACCGGTCTGCTCGCTGCGCTCAACACCTATGCCGAGGCTATCGGGGCGGAGCCTGTTGAGCTGCCGCGCGTGGGCGCCCTGGGCGCGCTCGTTGGCTATGCGACTGATCCGGCAACGGCGGGCTATCAGCCCATGCACGTCAACTTCGGCTTGGTGCCGCCGCTCGAGGACGGCAAGCGCCGCAGCAAGCGCGATCGCTACCAGGCCTACGCCGACCGCGCGATCGAAGCCCTTGACGCTTACCTGGCGACGCGCTCCGACCTGTTTGGGGGCGAACGGTCATAGCCTTTGACCTTTACGATACCGTCGACTCGTTTATCGCTTATATCGCGCGTGTCGAGGGGCTGTCTCCCAATACGGTGACGGCCTACGCCTCGCGGCTGGAGCGCTTTGCTGCCTGGTGCGAGCGGACGGGTACCGACGCGCGTGTCGCTGACGTGCGCACCGTTCGCGCATATTTGGCCGAGCTGTCGCGTGACCAGGTGGCCCCTCGCACCCTTTCGGCGCATCTGTCGGCCATCCGGTCGCTGTATCGTTGGATGGCTGCCGAGGGGATTGTCGAGGGCGATGCGGTCTCGGCGATCGCGTCGCCCAAGCTGCCGCGCGACCTGCCGGGCGTCCTTACGACCCAGCAGGTCGAGGCGCTGCTCAAGACGCCTGATACCTCGACGCCCGAGGGGCTGCGCGATGCGGCGATGCTCGAGCTACTCTATGCCTCGGGTGCCCGCATCTCGGAGCTTGCCGCGCTTAACCTGGAATCCATCGCTTGGTCGGAGCGCGTGGTTCGCCTTTGGGGCAAAGGCAGCAAGGAGCGTATCGTGCCTCTGTACCGTCGGGCGCTCGAGGCGGCTCGATGCTATGTCGAGCAGGGGAGGCCGGTGCTGCTCGCCCAGGCAAAGCGCCGCGACGCCACAGCCGGTCTGCATCCGCTGTTTATTTCTGCGCGCGGTAATCGCATGAGTGCCGCCATGCTCAGACGACGGTTCCATATGCTGGCGACGCTCGCCGGCATCCCCGCCGACATTGCCCCGCATGCGATGCGCCACACCTTTGCGACCGATCTGCTCGAGGGTGGCGCGGACCTGCGCTCGGTTCAAGAGCTGCTGGGTCACGCGAGCCTGTCCACGACTCAAATCT
This sequence comes from Collinsella aerofaciens, assembly GCA_014846205.1. The sequence goes on from RKAY01000112.1 coordinate 6,631, forward strand.
ACACGCATCTTACGCCCGATCGGCTTAAGCGTGCCGTTGCTCAAGCTCATCCCCGTGGCGAGTAGCCTTTCGCGGACGGGGCGTCGACGCACATTGAGGTGTGTGGTTTTGATTGCGGGTTGGCAGGAAGAGGCAATCCTGCTATCATTCATCGGGTTGCTTCACGGCAACAGGTTTTTATCACGCACGCGCGGCTACTTCATACCGTGGTGCCCGGGCTTTGGTAGCACATG
>RKAY01000141.1 GCA_014846205.1 Collinsella aerofaciens
CGATGACTTTACCAAGCGCTACCAGTCCCAGACGCCGATCGCCCTGCACGAGTTCCTGTACCCCGTGATGCAGGCCTTCGACTCCGTTCAGATCAAGGCTGACGTGGAAATGGGCGGCACCGACCAGCTCTTCAACCTGCTCGCCGGCCGCGAGCTTATGGAGAAGATGGGCATGGAGCCGCAGATCGCGCTTACCATGCCGCTGCTCGAGGGCACCGATGGCGTGCGCAAGATGTCCAAGTCCTACGGCAACTACATCGGCCTGACCGATGCTCCCAAGGACATGTTCGGCAAGACCATGTCCATCCCCGACGAGATGATCGGCAAGTACTATCGTCTGGCCAGCTCGCTCACCCCGGCCGAGGTCGACAAGATCGACGCTGCCCTGGCCGACGGTTCCGCCGATCCCTATGAGCTCAAGCGCGCGCTGGGCCGCGACCTGTGCGACACCTATCACGGCGCCGGTGCCGGTGACGAGGCTCAGGCCGAGTTCGACCGCGTGTTCAAGGAGGGCCAGCTTGCCGACTTCCCCGAGAAGCACGTTGAGCTGACCGTCAACGACGAGGGCCAGATCTACCTCGCAGGCCTGCTTAAGGACCTGGGCCTTTCGGCGAGCGCCGGCCAGGCCCGTCGCGACATTGACGGCGGCGGCGTCAAGATCAACGGCAAGGCCGTGGCTCCCAAGAGCTACAACATCGACCCGAGCGCCCTCAAGCCGGGCGACACCCTCTCCGTAGGCAAGCGCAAGGGCTTTAAATTGGTCTAACGAGCAAGTTGACCTCACAAGTGCAACAAGGCCGCAGCCGGGATTCCCGACTGCGGCCTTTTTTGGTTACGATGATCCCTTGGGGACGGAGGGATCATTTGGCGGTGCCGTTAAGCGGAGAGGCGTATTGTTGACCCATCGTTTGGGCATACAATTGCTATTGGCTTACTGCGGTGAAGGTTTGTCCGCTCCGCAGCTATTTCTACAGTTAAAGGAGTATGTATGTCCGTTGAGGTCATGAGGTCTGTGATCGAGGCCGCCGAGGGTCGGGTGCCCGTCGACACACTGTTTGCCAATGCGCAGATCGTCGACGTATATGGCCAGCGCGTGGCGCCCGGTAGCGTTGCCGTCAAGGACGGCGTAATCGTCGGCGTGCTCTACGACGGTCGCGACGATTCCGCCGGCACCTACGAGGCGGCTGAGGTCATCGACTGTCAGGGTCGCTATATCGCCCCCGGCTTTATCGACGGACATCTGCATATCGAGTCCTCGAACATCCGTCCCGCCGAGTATGCGCGCATGGCGGCGACGCGCGGCACCACCACCGCCATTGCCGACAGCCACGAGATCGCCAACGTTTCCGGCCTGGACGGCCTGCGCTTTATGATCGAGGACGGCCGTCGCGCGCCCATTTCCATCAAGTACATGATGCCCTCGTGCGTGCCCGCGCTGCCCGATGAGCAAGCGGGCGCTGTGATTACCGCCGCTGACATGCAGGCGTTTTTTGCCGAGTATCCGGGCGATGTCTTCGGTCTGGGTGAAATGATGAACCTGCCGGGTGTCTTTATGGCCGACCCCGAGACCTGTGCTCGCATCGATGCTGCCAACCAGACGCCGTCCAAGCAGGTCGACGGCCATGCGCCGCTCGTTGCTGGCAAGGATCTCAATGCCTATGCCGCGGCGGGCATTATCGCCGACCACGAGTCGACGATTCCCGAGGAGGCGCTCGACAAACTGTCCCGCGGCATGTATGTGATGCTGCGCGAAGGCACGTGCAGCCATGACCTGGCTAACCTGTCGCCGATGCTGCTGGAAAACCCCGCCCGTGCCCGCCGCTGCTGTTTTGCGACCGATGACCGCGCTCCCTCCGATGCACTTTCGACCGGCATGATCGACAATGCCTGCCGCGTGGCTATCGAGGCTGGTATTGACCCCGTGGTTGCCATCTCCATGGCGTCCCTCTCCACGGCCGAGGCATTTGGCCTGGATCACGGCTGCCGCGACCCGCACGAGCTGCGTGGTGCGATTGCCCCGGGCAAGCGTGCCGACCTGCTGGTGCTCAATGACCTGACGTTTGCCACGGCTCCGCATCGCGTATATGCCGCCGGTGCTCTGGTGGCGCAGGACGGCACCTTTGTGGGCGAGATTGCACCCGAGATGGCCGAGGTTGCGGCCCTTGCCGATGAGCTGCGTGCTTCCGTTAAGCTGCCGAAGCTATCGCTCGACGTGTTCGACTATGCCTTTAAGCCGGGCGAGGCCGTGATTGACGTGGTGCCGGGCAAGGCCATCACGGGCATGGCTCGTCCCGAGAATGCCGAGGGCCTGCGCCGCATTATGCTGATCGAGCGTCACGGCCGCGGCGTGTCACTGCAGGCTGAGGGCGCCGATGGCGACGGTCCCGCCGGCATGGGGCTCGTCGGCAAGCATATCGGTCGCGGCTGGGTGCGTGGCTTCACCATTACGGGCGGTGCCATCGCCTCGACGATCGGCCACGACTCGCACAACGTATGCGTGGTGGGCGACAACGCGGCCGATATGATGGCTGCCGTTGAGGCTGTTGGCCAGGGCGGTCACGTGCTGGTGCGCAACGGCGAGGTCGTGGCGCGTATTCCGCTGGCGCTCGGCGGTCTGATGAGCGAGGGCACGGCCGAGGATGTCGCCGCACAGCACGACGACTTTATGGTCAAGGCGCGCGCCATGGGTATTGAGCCGCCGCTCGACCCCATCATGGGCATCATCTTCCTGCCCCTACCGGTCATCCCGACGCTCCGCATTCGCCCCGAGGGCATGTTCGACGTCACGACCTTCACCTACGCCGACTAGTTATCGGGGATGTTCTTCAACGATTAGTCGTCGGGGACACTCTTTGACGTGTCGCCTGACGCCGCGACCATGAGGCCTCTAGCATGTGTGAGCTATTTGCTAGGTCCTTGTAACGTTTGCGCCCGCGGAGTCTTATCTGAGCTCCCTTTGGGTACGTTGGAATCGGATATACGTCCGATTCCATCAAGCCCGAAGGGAGCTTTTCTATGTTTAAACTGATTGCATCCGATATGGACGGCACGTTGCTTGACGAAAACGGCCAGGTGCCTCCCGAGACCTACGAACTGATTCTGGCGCTACACGAGCATGGCGTGCATTTCGCCGCATCGTCAGGTCGTCGCTACGATCGCCTGTGCGAGTTCTTTGCGCCCGTTCGCGACAAGATGGACTTTGTCGCCGCCAACGGCGCCCAGGTCTACGCCGACGGCAAGATGGTAGACCGTGAGGTGTATTCACACCTGGCGATTCGAAGGCTCGCCCAGGCTGTCGCGACGTTTCCCAATCTGCATCTTGCGCTTTTTGACCGAACCAAGTCCTTCCTGCTCGATGACGAGTGCAAGTTCGTGCGTGAGGTCGATAAGGACCTTCCCAATGCCGAGCGCATTTGGGAGCTGCCCGATCCCAGCGTAAATATCATAAAGGCGAGTATCTTTTGCGATGACGGTGCCGTTATGGACAGTGCGTACGTGCTACAGCGCGAACTCGGTCAGCTCTTTACTTTTGCGCCTTCGGGTAACGCGTGGATCGATGCTATGCAGCCCGGCGTGTCGAAAGCCTCGGGAATCGAGCAGCTCATGGAGCACTATGGCGTCGAACGCGACGAGGTCATGGCGTTTGGCGACTCGATGAACGACTACGAGATCATTCGCTTTGTCGGCACGGGTTGCGCGATGGAAAATGCGCGCCCCGCGCTCAAGGCGGTGGCCGATCGCGTGGTGGGGCGCAACCGCGACCACGCCGTCCAGCAGGAGCTCCGTCGCGTGCTGGAGAGTCTCGCTTAATCCGGCAGATGGGGACGTTTCTTTTCTGCCGCTAGTGGGGGAGGGGGGGACAGTCCTTGCAGCTTTTTCGCGAAGAGTGTCCCTAAACCACTCATTGGGGACAGACTTAAATGAGTGCCGCCAGCGACTAGCCATTTAAGAACGTCCCCAATGACTGCCGGGTTGCTGCTGCTAGGCGAGTGCAGCCATGATGGTGCGGGCGACGCCGTCGTGGTCGTTGTCGAACTCGGTGATGGCGTCGGCCGCCTCGCGGTCCTCGGGTTCGGCGTTGATCATAGCCATGCCGTGGCCTGCTGCCTGCAGCATGGGAATGTCGTTGATGTTGTCGCCGAACGCCCAGGCGTCAGCGAGAGGCTCGCCCAGATGCCCACATAGCCAAGCCAATGCCGTTCCCTTGGTGGCTCCCTCGCCCATGACCTCGATATTCATGGCGTACGAACGCGTGACCTCAATGCCTCCGAGCGTTTCGAGCTCCGCCGCGATGGCGTCGCAATCGGCTGAGTCGTGCCAGTACATGGCGATGCGTTCGAGTGTCTCGACCTCGTCGATCTTGCTATCGATATCCATGTCGATCGGTGTTCGCGTGCGCTTGAGCGAAGCTGCGATGTGGGGGTCGCCGCCGCAGAACTCATCCAGGCGCGTGTAGAGCGAGCGGGGGAGGAAGCACTGCCCGTCCGCGAAGATATCGAAGGTGACGTCATGGCCGGCGGCGATGCTATGGACGCGGCGGGCGATGGCGCGGTCGAGCGGACGGCTCAAAATGCGCGTAGCACGTAAGACATCGGTGGGCGTACCGTCGTCGAGCTGCCAGACGCTGGCACCGTTGGCACAGACCGCGTAGTGTACGGCGGGGTGGGCGAGGATGGGCTCAAAGATGCCCGACAGCGGGCGCCCCGTGCAGGGCACAAACTCAACACCGCGGCGCGCAAGCTCGTCGAGCATCGCCCAGGTGGCGTCGCTCATCTGCTTATCACTCGTCAGCAGCGTTCCGTCCATATCGGAAAACACAATCATTCGATGCAGCCCTTTCTGCTGGCATAAAAAGCGTGGCCGAGGGCGGTGATGCCCTGGCCACGCTCGGGTTCTATAACGGTCCGCGTCCTAGCGATCGGCGAGCGGCTTGTACTCCAGCGGCTCGATAACCGGGCGATACGCGGGACGGATGATGCGGTGCGCGCAGAAGAGCTCTTCCATGCGGTGCGCCGACCAGCCGGCCATGCGGGCGACGGCGAATAACGGCGTAAAAAGCGTCTCGGGCACGCCGAGCATCTTGTAGATAAAGCCTGTGTACAGGTCGATGTTGGCGCAGATGGGCTTGGTCATGCCGTGGTCGCGCATGACCTGTGGTGCCAGGCGCTCGATGCGCTCGATGAGCGCGAATTCATCGCCCAGGTCCTTCTTGGCGGCAAGTGTGCGCGCGTAACGGCGGCACACCTCGGCGCGCGGGTCGCTCAGCGTGTAGACGGCGTGGCCCATGCCGTAGATGAGACCCGTGCCGTCGAAGGCCTGCTTGTCGAGGATCTTGCCCAGGTAGGCCGCGACCTCGTCCTCGTCCTCCCAGTTGGAGACATGCGCGCGGATGTCCTCGTGCATAGACACGACCTTGGCATTGGCACCGCCGTGGCGCGGGCCCTTGAGCGAGCCGATGGCCGCGGCGTAGGCAGAATACGGGTCGGTGGCCGAAGACGACAGCACGCGGCAAGCGAAGGTGGAGTTGTTGCCGCCGCCATGCTCGGCATGCAGCATGAGCATCACGTCGAGCAGCATCGCCTCATCGCGGGTGAACGCCATGCCGCCGCGCAAGACCTGTAGGATGGTCTCGGCGGTGGAGAGACCAGGCGTGGGGTGCGGCACATGAACCTCGGAGCCGCGAAGCTTGGCGACCGAGGCCATGTGTGCGAAGGCGGCGATGCGCGGGAGACGTGCGAGCATGGAAATAGCGACGTCGATTTCATGCTCGGGCGTGATCACGTCGGGCTCGGCATCGAAGGCGTAGAGCAACAGTACGGCGCGCTGGAGCACGTTCATGATGCTCGACGACACCGTGGTCATAGGGAACTCTTTAACGTACTCGTCGCTCAGATGTCTAAAGGCGCCCAGGCGCTCGCAAAAGCCGTCGAGCTCTTCCTTGTTGGGCAGCGAACCCGTGATAAGCAGATAGGCGACTTCCTCATAGCCGTAGCGATTCTCGGCCTGGGCATTGTTGACCAGATCCTCGATGCTGTAGCCGCGAAGCGTGAGCTTGCCCTGATCGGGCACGACCTTTCCGTCGACCTTGTTGTAGCCGTGCACATCCGAGATACGAGTGAGGCCCGCGACCACGCCCGAGCCGTCAGCATTGCGCAGGCCGCGCTTGACATTGTGCTCGACAAACAGACCCTCTTCATAAGGATCGGTCGGAAGGCCGTGGTAGAGGCTTTCGCTCTCAGACGAAATCTGGCGGCTTGCTTCGTAATCCAGAACCAGTCGGCTCAAGTGGTCATCGAAGCGGTAATAGATTTTCTTGGCGTCGTAGGCCATGCGCGCTCCTCTCCGGGCCGCATCGGGGTGGCTTGCATGGGCATGCGCGTGTCAGGCAATCCCCGGCGGCTTGCTCGCTACAGGCGGTACATAAAGTTGAAGACGTCCTCGCGCTGGATGGACACGTTGACGCCCGAAAGCTCGCCGGCCTCGGCCAGCGCCTTCTGCAGCTCGGCGAAGTCGAGCTTGGACTCGGCGGTATCGGCCAGCATGGTCATGGTGAAGATGTCCTCGATAATGGACTGCGTGATGTCGCGGATGTCGACGTTGGCCTCGCCTAGGACACGGGTGACGCCGGCGACGATGCCGGGGCGGTTCTTGCCAAGGACGGTGATGACGATACGGGAGGACGAGATCTCGGCCATGGGAAACCCTTTC
>RKAY01000078.1 GCA_014846205.1 Collinsella aerofaciens
CGATGGCCTCATGGCTACCAAGATCGCCGCACACGCCGCCGATATCGCCAAGAAGGTGCCGCACGCCCGCGACATGGACGACAAGATGGGCCAGGCACGACGCAAGCTCGACTGGGACGCCATGTGGAAGTGTGCGCTCGACCCGGTTACGGGCAAGAAGCGCTACGAGGAGTCCCCCGCCGCCACCGAGGGCACTTGCACCATGTGTGGCAAGATGTGCGCCGTCCGTACCGTCAACAAGGTGTTCGAGGGCACGACGATCGACCTCGGCATGGAGGACTAGCCTTATCGCCGCGATCGCCTATAGGCTCGCCGCAGCTCCTGCCAATTGTTAACTTGTGAACATTTACCTGCATTTGCGTAAAAATTGCATCTCGCGCCCGGGTTCGGCATATCGCCGGCCTGGGCATCTTTATAATGCGGGGTAAAAGACCCATTTGAATCCGACCGGACAAGGGAGCGAACATGGATCGCAGTAAGGTACCAGCCGTTCTATCCATCGCAGGATCCGATTCCAGCGGCGGCGCCGGCATTCAGGCAGACATTAAGACCATCACGGCGCACCGCCTGTATGCCGAGACGGCCATCACGGCCATCACCGCACAAAACACGCTCGGCGTCACCGCCGTGCAGAATATCTCCCCGGATATTGTCGCTGCGCAAATTGACGCCGTCTTTGACGATATTCGCCCCAACGCGGTCAAAATCGGTATGGTTTCCTCTGCCGAGATTATCGAGGTTATCGCCGACCGTCTGAGCGCATGGAACGCAACCAACGTGGTCGTCGACCCCGTCATGGTCGCCACTTCGGGCGCTCGCCTCATTGCCGAGGATGCGACCGAGGCGCTCACGCGTCGCCTGTTCCCGTTGGCGACCGTCATCACGCCCAACATTCCCGAGGCCATGGCGCTGCTCGACTACGAGGTCGATTCCGAGCGCACCCAACAAAACGCTGCCATGCTCCTCACCCGCCGCTTTGGCTGCGCGTCCCTCGTTAAGGGCGGGCATTTTGTCAACGAGGCCAACGATGTGCTAGCAGAGCCCGCGCCACTCGATGACGAGGGTAACCACCTGGGCGATCCGCTCACCACATGGTTCCGCCACAAGCGCATCGAGACCGGCAACACGCATGGCACCGGCTGCACGCTCTCGTCCGCCATCGCCTGCGCGCTGGCACAGGGCATGGATCTTGCCGACGCCGTCAACGCCGGCAAGGCCTACCTAACCGGCGCTCTCGCCGCCGGCTTTGACATGGGCAAAGGCTCCGGTCCCGTCAACCATATGTGGCAATACTGACCTGTAGGAACGACAAAAACGAACACGCCGTTTACCTGCTGGTTTAAGTACGACAACAACGGCAGAAGCGCGTAAAAACGGGTTAGCACGCGCACTTGGGATAATTTGGGGATATGAAAGCCACGCGGGCGTGCACCCGGAATATCCCCATTTATTAACACAAAGAGGCCCCTCCCCGGGACTACCGGGGAGGGGCCTGTCCTTATGGTCTGGCGATAACCACCTGGTCGCCGTCCTCGTCGAGGTACGGCGTGATCGCGATGCCGCGGTCGCTCTCGACCACGATGTAGGCTCGATTCGTCGAGCGCTCGGTCGCGATGTACGAATTGACTCCGCTAGGCAGATCGTACAGGGGGCCTTCCGACTGGTCCATGACAGTCATGTCAGATGCCGCCTGGGCATTCTTGGGCGCCAAGGCTGAGCAGACGATGATGATGAGCGCAGACATTGCGATGAGGCACGCGATCGCATAGGCGAGGCTGAGCATCTTCTCTCTCGGTTTCATGTCACTCCCTGACGAGGTAGTCGTCGGCCTCGGGCTTTCCGGTGGCGCGTCCGACGGCGACATAGCGGATCTTCCCGCTGCCGCCGGTGTAGCGCCCCCAGATAAAGCCGTCCGCGGACTTATACCAGTCGTCGAGCACGACAGTCTGCCCCCTGCTGTAGGAGGCCACCACGGACCCGGAGAGGGACGGCGCCGAGCGCACGTTGAGCTTGAAGACGGTGCAGCGGTAGCGGCCTCCGAAGCTCTCGGTCTCAGTCGCCTGCTGGGTCGGCTGCTTCGCGGGAGCCTGCTGAACGGGTGCGGAATTCGATACCTTGATTCCGAAACTCTCGAGGTAGATTCGGGCCAGGTCATCGAGGTATTCATTGAACTTCTGCAAATCGCCGCCGTTGTCGATGAAGCCGTTCTCGGCGAGGCGGTAGTTGATGCCGCGCGCGGCAGCCCTGTTGACGTTGGCGAGGTCGGAATGCTTGACGAGCTTCTGCGCCCGTCCCGGCATAAATGCTGACAACTTGTCCGCCAGCGTCTTGTCGTAGGAGTCCGGGCTGAACTTCGAGCTGATGATCACATGGGCACCGTGAGGTGTCTTGAGGCCGCTGGCGTCCATATGCAGCTCAACGACGGGACCGTCAGCCTTGAGGCTGTTCAGCCCGCCGTCCGCATACCAGTTGCGCGAAGTGTCGCAAAGCACCACCTGATCGCCGCCAAGCTCCTTGATGCGCCTGCCGAGCGCACGCACGCGCTCGGCCTCGGTGTACCCGCCGGCGCAGCAGCCGGGGTCGCCGGCGCCGTGCCCGCAGATGACGAACAGCTTGGCCACGCTATTCCTCGCCGCCCTCGTGAGACGGTCCCGGCTGCGCGCCGCCAACCTCTGGCAGGTCGGTCGCGACACTGGTTAGCAGCGACGCGACGGCAGCGACGCCCGCCACGCTCGCGACCTGCACCCAGTCGAGGTCCGTGAATCCGACGCTCCCGGTACCGATGAGCGCCACCGCCGTCTGAGCAGCCGTCTTGACGGCGCGGGTGAGGGCCGCGATTGCCCATTCCTCGTACTTCTCCATGATGCTAGTCCTCCGATTCTCCCCTGATGGGGGCGTTGACGATTTCCTGGTAGTAGTGGGTGCCGGTGCCATTTCCGCCCATGCCGTGGTAGGCCCCGTAGACCTGCGAGGCCTCCTGTTTGACCCAGTCGGGGCAACCCTTGCCGCTGACCACGTAGCGCTCATGGAGGTCCACGAGGCGGCTTCGCAGCATCGTCCGAGTGCCCTCCTGCATCGCGTCCATGAGCCGGTACAGGCGCATGAGTGCACCCGCGAGGGCCGCGAGGACAACCGGCACGGCCCACTGGACGGCCGCGCTGGCTAGTTCTTCCATTCGCATGCCCCCACTAGGCCGTCAGCTGCTTCCATGCAGACTCGCTGCCGAACGTGCCCGGCTCGATTGTGTTGCCGTCCATCAGCGACTCGTAGACCTGGCCGTACTTGGTGACGCGGTCGCCCTTGGCGTAGGACTTGCCGCTGACCCACTCGGCGGGCGTATCGCCGCTCGCGGACGGCACGACTTTGATCCAATGCTGCGGGTCAGTGGTCGGGTCATCTGCCGTGGCGGTGTGGCCGTTGATGGCCTTGTAGAGCGCGCCCTGCCAGAGCACGCGGTCACCCTGCGCGTAGACGTGGCCCTTCTCGTAGCGCGGGAAGAGCGCTGGTACCTTGAGTGCGTCGTCGTCGCTCAGCTTGGAGGCCTGAATCTGCGCGAGCATGAGCGCGGCGTCCTGAGCGGTACCAGCATCCGGCACGATCGTCCAGACCTGCCAGATGGCCCCGTCATGCTGCTCATAGGAGAGCACCGTGTGGTAACCGGCTCCGGGGTTGGGTTCCGCCGCCTCGCGAATCGGCAGGCCGGAGCCGTCCGTGGTCAGGTAGACAGACCCAGATACAAATTGTCCGTAAAACATTTTTCTCCTTAATGGTTGATTCTTTCCCAAAGCTCCGGAGCCGTATCGGGCTCAGATCCGATACGGGGCGCATGCGTCTGCAGGCACTTGTACAGGTCGCCTCCATATGCCACGCGCGCGCCAGCGGCATACGAGGCCTCGCCCACATACCACGGCCGGATGAGCTGGGGTACCTTCAGCGCGTCCTCATCACCGAGAGTCTCGGCGGACATGGCAGCAAGCCGCACCGCGTCATCGCGCATCCCGTCTGGCACGACACTCCATACTTGGTAGATGGAACCGCCCCGCTGCTCATACGCCATCTCCGCCTTGAAACCCTCGGGGACCTCAGGCTCATCAGACGCGAGAATCGGGAGACCCCTCCCGTCTGTCGCCAGGCGCACTGCGGGCCCGACAAGGGTCCCGATCAATGCCATTTAGACTCCTTTCTCTCGACCTCTCGTGGCAGAAATCCCACGCGCGTATCCTCTCCTTGAGAGCCCACGCGTCTGGGATTTACGGGATTGGAGACCATGATGAAAGTTGCAGAGGCCGCCTCGAGGTACATGGACGACAAGCGCGGCAGGCTGCGCGCCTGCACCCTGGCCGGGTACGAGAGCGCGCTCACGCTCCACGTGCTGCCCCGATGGGGCGAGCTGGAGCTCGAGGCGATAACGCCCGAGGACGTGCAGAGCTGGATTGATTCGTTTGAGCTGCCGGGGGCCGCCGAAAAGGCATACAAGACCCTGCGGCAGGTTATCCGCTGGGCCATCCGCCGTCTCGGTGTGCGGATGTACGACCCCACCGCCGCCGGTGTCGAGCTACCGCACAAGCCGGCGCACCGCCCACGCACGATGGAGGCGGGGCAGGTCCGTGCCTACCTCCGCGCGCTGTGGGGACACGAGTGCGAGGCGGTCGCGATCTGCTCGGTGACCCTCGGGCTGCGGCGCGGCGAGGCGTGCGGGCTCAAGTGGTCCGACATCGACCTGCGCACCGGAGAGGTCCGCATCCGTCGCTCCCGGCAGGTGGTCCATGGCCACGAGGTCTTGGAGGCGCCGAAGACGGAGCGCTCGGCCAGGTCCTGCTGGCTCCCCCGCTTCGCCGTCAAGCGCCTGCGCGCGCTGCGCAAGGGCCGCTCCGGCTGGCTGTGCGAGCTGTCGCCCGACGCCATCGCGCGGCACATCAAATCCGCATGTCGCCAAGCCGGAGCCGCCTGGACCTCGATGACGGAATGCCGTCACACGTGGGCGACGCTCGCCGTTGAGGCAGGCGTGGGAATCGAGACCGTGGCCATGATGCTGGGGCACACCGATATCGGCACGGCATACGAGCACTACATCGTGCCGAGGCCACGCATCTGCAAGGATGCGCAGCGCGAGGTCGAGCGGCTGATATTGGGCGGGTGATTCTGTATCCCCGAGGGTCGTGGCACAGACAAGCACTGGAAAGCTGTATCAGCCTTTCCGGTGCGAGCTCCCATTGGACAGGATGGCGGCGCTTGTCTGTATCTACGACAACGGTCGCCCGCTGGCATCGACCGTATTCCCCATATCCATCTTCGCGCGGTACTGCACCGGCTCGGGGGTCTGCGCCGACTGCTATTACAGTCCGGGCGGCTTCGGTGTCCATGCCTACTACGTGGGCGGCATGCTCTACCTTATGGCTGACGCCAACATATACAAAGCAGCCTTCGTCGTGCTCTAGGAGGGCGCGGACGGGCTATATGGTCAGGGGGATGCAGCAGGCGCAGTTCTCAAATCCATATCCGCGTATTTCCGAGCGAGTCGAGAAATAGAGTTTTACGGCGCCGGACGGCTCGACCACCGCGCCTACCGACTTGCCGAAGCGCTCCGACGTGAACGCCGTGGTCAGGATATTCGACTTCGGCCTCAGGCGCTCGGGAAGCACGAGCGCAGCGCCCGAGGTGAGCTCGCACGCGTTGGATGACGACATCGACCCCGAGACATAGCTGAACCTGACGATGAGGATGCGTGTTGCGACGATCCAGCACTCCGCCTTTACGGTGCAGCCCAGAAGGCCGACGTTGCCACCGCCGAGATAGCTCGGGGATACAGAATCCCCGAGGTCTGCCAGGGGAGTCAGTTCGGGGATGAGAAGCTTAGGCTGACCAGTCGTCAGTCCGTCGAATGTCACCGAGCAGATCGGGACCGTCACGTCGGCGTCACCGTCCAGGATGGAGCCTTTCGGCACCGACGGCGCGGCGGCGCTCGAGCCGGGGGTTCCCTGGAGAACCTTCCACTCAACCGTCTCGACAAGGGTCGGGCTGGACCCGCTCACATCGCGGGTGTAATGAACGCAAATGTAGTCCATGCGCTTCTTGCCTTGCGAGCCACTCGCCACCTTGACGTCCTCGGGCGCGGTGACACCGATATGGCGACCCTGCACGATCATGTCGCCGGTCGCGATACGGACGGTGTCCGCGTCGACGAGAGATGGGGCAAGTTTGCCGCCCGTCTGCAGCACATAGCTGCCAGTGCCGACTTCGCCCGCAATGCGGCGCCCGTCGTCGGCCGAGCTGACGTGTGGCACGCCCGCTTTGCCGGTCACAATCTCCATTTAAGCCGTCCTTTCCCATATAAAGCCGTTCTGGCTGTCTCGCATGGCCCACGTTCCCCCATAGGTGGCGCCGGGGTTCTTCCCCTGGCTCTCCATGTAGAGAGAGCCGACGGGATGGGCGGCGAGGAACACCTTGGCGGTCGAGGCCTCGGGGCCTTGTGGCCCTTGCGGGCCCCGAGGCCCCGTAGACCCGGTCGGTCCTTTAATGTTGCCTATCTTTGTCCAGGCCATAGCGCAACCCCAGCTAGGCCTTATAGGTGTACAGGTTTCCGGTCGAGGCGTCGATGTACACCGAGCCGACCACCGCGACGCCGCTCGGGGCGCCGGTTCCCGCAGTGACGGAGGTGCCGTCCGCGCCCTTCGGGCCCGTCGGGCCGGTCGG
>RKAY01000162.1 GCA_014846205.1 Collinsella aerofaciens
GGGCACGGAAGCCATGGGTCTTGGCACGCTTACGCTTATTAGGCTGATACGTACGCTTCATCTTAAGTTCCTCCTGCTGCATTTCGAGTGTCCGCGGGGGCGCGGACGCAGATATAGACACGTGAGCTTGAAGATTGTAGGGAAATCAATGTTCAAATGTCAAGAAATCAAAGGTAAAAGGTTGCAGAGTGCACACGGTTCCCCCATAAGCCCGTGAGCCCTCGGGGCCGGCGAAACACTTTTCACGATATTTCATCGAGTTTTCAACAGGTCATGTTGGCAATGTTGAGAACTTTTCGCCTGATTTCCAAAGTTTTCAACAGGTTTTGAAAAGTTGTCGAAAGATGAGAAACATTGCGAGCTGAGCTACTATTTGTTCGAAACCTTTTGAACGATTGCGAGCAGCATGTCAGACGACTTCTACACCATGGTTGATTCGGGAGACCCGGCGCCCGATAACGAGCACATCACCGGTGTGCGTGAAGAGCGGGTCGCGGGCAACGACGCGGCAAAAAAGGCACCGAGCGCCATGTATGCGGCGCGCATCGCCGTCTACGACGACATGCTGTCGACGCCGCGCGTGATCGTTATCGAGCCGCAAGACGTCCGTACCTATCTGGAAGAGACGACCAACACCGTCTATCAGTGCATGAAGGAACAGGGCGGTCATATCTCGCTCATGGTGATTCGCGAGATCGTGGAAAACTTCATCCACGCGCACTTCGCGGAGCCCATCATCTCCATCCTCGATGGGGGCGACACCATTCGCTTTGCCGACCAGGGACCGGGCATCGATGACAAGGAACGCGCCTTCGACTTTGGCGTAACCAGCGCAAATAGCAGTATGAAACGATATATCCGCGGCACTGGAGCCGGTTTCCCCATGGTGCAGGAGTACCTGGAAAACGCCGGAGGCGCGGTATCGATCGAGGACAACATGGGCAACGGCACCGTCGTGACCGTAAGCCTCAACCCCAAACGCGTGCAGGAGATCGAGCGCGCCGGTGGACGAGGAGCCGCCGTGCGCCCCGAGACGGAGCAGCCGGCATATCCCCTACCTGGAACTTTTACGCAGCAGCCCATGGCGCCGGTGCAAATGCAGCCCCCCGTGGGACAGATGCAGCAACCCGGAATGCTTCCTACACAAGAGCCCCAGGCGGCATCGATGTCGATGCCGCCAAACATGCCAGAGGCCATGCCGCTGGCGGATCAGAATGCAGCCACAATGCAGCAGGCGACGGGGGCGCCGGGTGGCCAGCAGATGGGCTATCAACCGTACCAACAGGGATATCCATATCAGCAGATGCCGCCACTGGGATATGGCCAGCAGTTCCCGCAGCAGTACCAGCAGGGATATCAGCAGCCGTACCAGCAAATGCCGCAGCAGCAGTACAACCCCTGGGCCCAGCAGATGCCTCCGCAACCCTATCAACAGTGGCCGCAAAGTTTTCAACAGCAGATGCCGCCAATGCAGAGTTCTCAACAACCGGCAGCTCAAATGATGTATCCTAATGCGGCTCAGCAATATTCACAGCCGCCGGCGAACACATACGTAAGCGAACGTGGAAAGAAAGCGCTGGGCTATTTAGCTCAAAACGAAGCATGCGGAGCCACCGATTTGGCAAGGGCCCTTGGGAGTTCTGCCCCCACTTGGTCACGCACGCTCAACGACCTGGCGCAAGTTGGTTTGGTGATCAAGCACGGCCAGAAATACCATCTGACCGAGCTCGGCAGAGACCGCGTGCAGGCGCAGGGTTAAGGAACGGGAGAGACAGTGGACGAGGAAGCAAGCATCATCTTGGGAGACGCCATCGCCTTTTGCCAGCGCGATGGCCAAGATGCGCGCCTCATCAATATGCTGGGGCAATCGCGAGCCGTCAGCCTCACCGAAGACACCTTGACGATAGAGGCCCCCTCGCGCTTTGCCATCGCCCAGCTCAAAAAGCACCAGCCGACCATCGAGGCGTACCTGGAAGAAATCGCTTTTGCGCCGATCGCGCTCAACATCGTGGCACCCCAAGGCGCCGCGGCAGATGGCGCCGCGCCTGCAGCACCCGTCGTCCCCCCGACGGCGCCCGTGGCCGCCGCAACGTCGGCTCCCGAACACCAAATCGGCGATGTTTCCCGTGAAACCATGTCTGCCGCACCGACGACAACGGCCCCCACGCCCCCTGTCACACACATGCCCATCGCGCATGACGCAACACCGGGCGAGAATTCGGGCATCGCAATCAAAAATACGCTTTCGGCCGATGATTTCCGCCGCATGATGAATCAGATGAAAGGCGGCACGCCAGCAAAGAGCGAGCCCCGTGCCGCGGCATCGGTCGTGGCAGCTCCGGCACCCGCAGCCGCGGCACCGATCGAGCAGAACACCGATGGCGCGCCCCTCGCGGCCAACTCAAAATTCACCTTCGAAAACTTTGTCTACGGCCCCGAAAACAGCCATGCCTATCGCTCGGCACTCAAGTTTGCCGCCCTCGCGGACGAGCGCGGCACGTGCACGTCACTGTTCATCTACGGCAAATCGGGCCTGGGCAAGACGCACCTGCTGCTTGCCATCAAAAACGAGCTTGCCGAGAAGTCACCCGAGATCAAGGTTAAGTATGCCAACTCGCAGGCATACCTCGATGACTTGATGACGGAGTTCGACCGCCAAAAGAAGAGCAATGCTCCCATCATGCAGGCATACCACGGTGTTGACGTGCTCATCATCGACGACATCCAAAACATCATCGGCAAGCGCGCAAGCGTGGACTATTTCTTCCAGCTGATGGATGAGTTTATCCGCAACAATAAAAAAGTCGTGATCGCCGCCGACCGCGCCCCCAAAGACCTAAACATGGACGAGCGCCTGACCAGTCGCTTTAACGCCGGCATGCTCTGTTTGGTGGCAGAGCCGAGCTACGAGATGAAATACAAGATTTTGCAGCGCTACTACGAAAACACGATCGCGGTATCGCCCGACGCGGACGACGACTCGCTGTTGGCGGCCTACGGCAGTGACTGCGGGCACTTGACCGACGAGCATTTTAAGCACATGGCCGAGGTCTCGGGCACCAACATCCGCGAGCTCGAGAGCTTTTGCGAGCGCTGCGCCGGCGAGGCGGGAGACCGCGAGCGCGAGGGCGGGGAGCTCACCTTTGACGACATCGACACCATCGCGAGCCAATACTTCGACACATCGGCCAAAAAGATCAACGTGCAGACGGTTCAATCTGTCATCGAGGAGCAGTACGGGGTGACGCATGAGGAACTCATAGGCCCACGCCGCAACGCCAACATTGCCAAAGCACGTCATATCGCTATCTATCTGGCGATTGAGATGTGTGAGATGACGACCACGGCCGTGGGTGCCGAATTTGGCAACCGTAACCACTCGACCGTCAGCACGAGTTATAAAAAGGTTCAGAAGATGATCCAGGAAGACCGCACCGTAACCGAGGACCTCAAATCGCTGCGAGACAAAATCACCCTACGCTCGTAGGAAAATAACCACACCTGTTGATAACTTGTCGAAACCCCGGGCATAAGATGTCTAAAACCAACCGGTCGGTGACGAAAAGTTTTCAGCAGGTTTTGAACGTTGAAAACGAGGTCGGTTGCACACAGGTTTCTGTCGAATCTCTTTTTAGGTCTGACCAGCGCTTTTGCGAGTATTCGACAGTTTCGTCAGTGCTATTACTATTATTAAGATATTTATATCTATAGAAAGGTATTAAAAGATGAAGTTCACCGTCAGCCAAAGCTCGCTTACGCAAGCCATCGGCGTCGTCATGAAGGGCGTCGCTTCGGCATCTACCCTCCCCATCCTGTCGGGCGTGCTCGTCAAGGCACAAGACGGTATCTTGGAATTTCAGACCTCAAACTACACCATCTCGATTCGCCACCGTATCGCGGCCCATGTCGAAGAGGAGGGCGAGATGGTTATTCCCTGCAAGATGCTCTCCAACATCACCAAGACCTTGCCCGACGCTCCGGTCACCTTTGAGCTCTCCGAGCGACAGGTGTTGATCGGTTGCGAAAAGAGCTCGTTCCGCCTCAACACGCTCGACGCCAACGACTTTCCGGAGTTTCCGGCCTACGCCATCGAGAGTGCCGTCGAGTTGCCGACCGACATCCTGTCCGAGATGGTCGGCCGCGTGTGGCGCGTCACCTCGACCGATAAAGCTCGCCCCATCCTGGGCGGCGTGCACATGAAGGTCGAGAACAACACCGTGCGCCTGGTGGCGACCGACTCCTTCCGCCTGGCCGTGTGCGACACCCAGGTCGAGACCTCGACGCTCGAGGGCTCGTTTGAGCTCAACGTCCCGGCCGATGCCTTTAACGACGCGCTCAGCATTATGGCGGGCCAAGCCACCATCATGATCGGCGCCACCGACACCCAGGTCGTCTTTGAGGCCGGCAACACCACCTATGTGTCGCGTCGTATCGAGGGCACGTACCCCAACTACAAGCAGCTCATTCCCGATTCGTGTGTGACGAGCGTCAAGATCGACGTGGCGGCCTTCAACGCCGCCCTTAAGCGCGTGGCCGTTATTGCCAGCGCCAACCCCGCCGTCAAATTCGAGATCGATGTCGAGAACGGCCAGATGGGCCTGTCCTCTATCTCCAACGACCAGGATCTGGCACAGGAGACCATTGACGTCGAGGCCGAGGGCGAGTCGGGCACCATCGCCTTCAACTACCACTACATCTTCGGCTGTCTCAATGCCCTGTCAAAGGAGAAAGAGATCACGCTGGAGCTCAAGAGCTATTCGCAGGCGGGCATCTTTAAGTCCTACGACAAGATCAACTACCTGTACCTGGTCATGCCGGTGCGCATCTAGCGTCTATCGATGACTATGTTCGCCCGCGAGCTTTCCGTCGCGCACTACCGCAGTTTCGATCGTTATCGTCTGACCCTGAGCGGCGGCGTGACGGTGCTCGCGGGGCCCAACGCGGCGGGAAAGACCAACCTCATAGAGGCGCTGCAGCTGCTGACGAGCGGTACCTCGTTTAGGCATCCGACCGCTGCCGAACTCGTGCACGACGGCGTGGGCTCGTGCAGGGTCGAGCTGAGGCTCGAAGGTGATGGGCGCGTGCTGGACATGGGGCTGAGCGTGGAAGATGGCAAGCGCTCGTTTAGCCGCAACGGCAAGCGGTGCGCGGCCGCCGGCGTGCGCGGCGTGCTGCCGAGCGTTCTGTTTTGCCCGGACCACCTGGATATGGTCAAGCGCGGCGCCAGCGTCCGTCGCGCCGCGCTCGACGACTTTGGCGTGCAGCTGAGTGCGCGCTACGCCGACCTTTCGAGCACCTATGGCCGCTGCGTGACGCAGCGCAATGCCCTGCTCAAGGAGAGCTGGTGCTGCCGCGAGATGCTCGGCGCCTGGAATGAATCGCTTGCCCGTGCGGGCTCGGCACTGCTCGTGCATCGCTTAGCCCTGGTCGACCGACTGGCGGGCCATGTGCGTGATGCTTACGGACAAGTGGCGTCCGGCGAGCCCGCGGACGTGTCATACGTGTCCACGCTGGGAGATTTGCCCCAGACCGAGGACCGAGAAGAGCTGAAGGGATGGGCGTACGAGCGCATGTTGGCGGCGCTCGACGAACGCGCCGACGAGGAGATGCGCCGTGGCGTGACGCTCGTGGGGCCGCACCGCGACGAGATTGAGTTTTCCGTTGCAGGGCGGTCCGCCCGTTCATTTGCCAGCCAGGGGCAGCAGCGAACGCTGGTGCTGGCCTGGAAGGTGGCGGAGGTGGCCGTTGCCCGCGGCATTTTGGGCACTGCCCCGCTGCTGCTGCTAGATGACGTGATGAGCGAGCTCGACGCCGGGCGCCGAGACGCTTTTCTGCAGTTGATCGGCGATGATATCCAGACGGTCATAACTACCACCAATCTGGGGTACTTTACCGATGACCTGCTTGATCGAGCCAAGGTGGTGAGCATGGGTGAGGCGTGCTAATTATGAGCGTGAGAACGGCACGGTTGCTTTCGGTGGCTTTTTAGATGCCGAGCGCCAGCGCATTATGGCCGCGGCGACGCCGGAGCGCCGTGCTCAAATGGAGGCCGCCGAGCAATCGCGCGCAATCTATCGCGCTTGGAACACGGTATGCGCGGGAACGCGCGAAGGGCGCCATGTGACGGGTCTGCGCTATCTGCCCGAGTCCAACGAGCTGTTGGTGTATCTCGACTCGCCCTCGTGGACGCAGGAAATGACGTTGCTGCGCGAGATCATCCGCGCGCGCATGGAGCGCGTCGGCGCACATGTTGACGGCCTGGTGTTCAAGACGACCGCCCCCGGCCACACGCCGCCCGCCGCCAAAGAGCGCCTGCGGCCGGCCGAGATCGAGCGCCCGCCGGCTCCGCACGTCGACCTCAGCGAGTCCGAGCGCGCCGAGATTGAGCGCCAAGTGGCACCTATCGAAGACCAAAAACTGCGCGAGGCCCTCGAGAATGCCATGAGAGCCAGTGCCGAGTGGGCCAAGGGCGTGCAGAGCAAAAAAGAGCCTTAAATCGCATCTGGTGGCCTTGTAGAGCCAAATACCCTCGTTCCC
>RKAY01000072.1 GCA_014846205.1 Collinsella aerofaciens
GGGGAAGGGTTCGGGCTTTCTGCGCAACTTGGATGAGCTCGAGGTGTTCTTGAGCGACGTGTGCGAGCGCTCGCCATTGCCGGTGTCGGTCAAGACCAGACTGGGGTTGGAAAGCGACGACGAATACGAGCGTGTGCTTGACCTCTATTGCCGCATGCCGCTGGCAGAGCTGATCGTGCATCCGCGTGTGCAAAAGGACCGCTATACGGGCTCGCCGCGCAAGGAGTTTTACGGCGAGACACTGGATCGGGCGCCGTTTCCCGTGGCCTACAACGGTGACATCTTTGATCTTGAGGACATGAATGAGCTGGTGGAGGCCTATCCCGGAACGCGCCACGTAATGTTGGGACGCGGCCTGCTTGCGAACCCCGCGCTGGCTCGCATGGTTGCCGGCGGCCCTGCTGCTACGGCAGCTGAGCTGCAGCGCTTCCACGACACGCTGTTCGCAGCCTATGCGGATGAGATTGGCGGCAATGCGGTCTTTCGCATGAAGGAGTGGTGGTTCTACGCCAAGTGCGCTTTCGCCGACCCCGCTACCGTTCACAAGCTCGTACGTAAGACCAAAAAGGTCGACGAATACCGCGCCGCCGTCGAGCGCGTCTTCCGCGAACAGCCACTTGCTCCCATAGCCCGCTTTCACGCCTAGTTAGTCATTGGGGACGTTCTTAAACGACTAGTCATTCAAGAACGTCCCCAACGGCTATGTGAGACAGCATCGCCTTTGCTATCTGACGGCTTGGACGGCAAGTGCGTCCAGCACGCGCCCTGCGTCGGCGTCAATCAGGATGCTGCGATCGGCGATTTCTGCAGGGGCGACTGCCTCGCCAAAATTGACGCACGCGTATGTAGCGCGCTCGTTTTTGGCGGTCATCTGCCAAAACGGGTATTTGATGATGACGGGCGTGTTGCCGCCTACGCCAAGCTCCAAGAACAGGATGCGCATATTGTTGTGGCGGCGCAGGAAATCTTGGTAACGGTCGGCTGCGGCATACCAGCCCTTATCCTGCACAAACGTATCGTCAGCGCGCAGGTTCATCGTGAGCGGGGAGCCACAATGGGGGCAACGGGGCACTAGCGCAGACGGAATGCGCAGGTCTTCTTGGGCGGCGACCATGTAATGTACGAGCTCTTCGTTGTCCCAAGTTTCCTGACAGCAGGGCTTGCTGCACTGGAATAGACCATAGTCGCCCTGCGTGTAAAAGAGTCGCTGTTTATCGAAACCGGCGCGTTGGAAGCAATGGTCTACGTTTGTGGTCAGCGCAAAGTAATCTCGGTCGCGCAGCAGGCCCAAAAGCTGTTCGTAGATGGGCTTGGGTATGGGGTCATATCGGTTGCACATGATATAGCGGCTCCAAAATGCCCAGTATTCCTCGAGGGAGTCATAGGGGTAGAAACCGCCGGAGTACATGTCGGTAAAGCCGTAGCGTGCGGCGAAGTCGCCAAAGAGTTTCTCGAAGCGCTTTCCCGCGTAGGCGTAGCCAGCCGCGGTGGAAAGACCCGCGCCGGCGCCGATTATCACGGCGTCGGATGCATCGAGTGCGGCTCGGAGCTTAGCGATCTGCCTGGAGAAGGTCGCGGTAGATTGACTCGTCAGACGCGAGAAAAACATTGAAGATCACCTTAAGGTTGGGGTCGTTATGGTCTAGATGATGACGAACGGCATCGATGGCAACGCGCGCGGCGGCTTGTTGGGGATAGCCAAAGACGCCCGTCGAAATGCAGCAGAGGGCAAGCGTGTCGAGCTTTCGGCTCGTCGCTTCTTCCAGGCAGCTGGCGTAGCAACGGCGCAGTAGCAGTTCCTCGCGCGGGCCAGGCTTATGGTTGGGCACGATGGGACCGACGGTGTGGAAGATATGGCTGCTGGGCAGGTTAAAGGCTGGCGTGACCTTGACGCATGCGGTCGGTTCCTCATGCCCCTGTTTACACATGAGGCTGGCGCACGTCAGGCGCAGCTGCATGCCGGCGTATGTGTGAATGGCATTGTCGATGCAGTGGTGTCCCGGCACAAAACAGCCGAGCATTTGGCTGTTGGCGGCGTTGACGATGGCGTCGGCCTTAAGCAGCGTGATGTCGCCACGCCAGACGGCAATGCGATTGCAGTAGGGAAGCGTGCCGGCATCGGTTGCGCCGCCGCGCTCAACAAGCCGCTGCTGCAAGTAGGCATCCTGGATATCGAGCACCTCTGCCGCGAGCGCTTCGGGCGGCTGCACGTTCATGAGAGCCCTGAGCAAATCGCGCTGCTCGCCGGCTCCGGCGGGAACAGCAACGTCGCACCCGTCCGGTCGCTCGTTGAGCAATGCGTCGATAAGCCAAATACGACGCTCGGCTTGATTCATGGCTGACCTCCTGTCCAATTGAGTTGGGCGTGTTTGACAGCAGTGTGCAACCCGGACCGCTTCTTCAAAAGAAGGCACAAAAAGGTAAGCGCCGTGGAGCGGTATGCCCCACGGCGCTCAATTTGCAAAAGCCCGTAGCTGCTAGGAGCTTCGCACAAGCTGCTGGTAGTCGGTGCCCCATTCCACAAGAGAATCGATGATGGGCATAAGGCTTTGACCCAGCTCGCTCAGCGCGTATTCGGTACGGATGGGCGTTTCGGGAATGACGGTGCGCGTGATAAGTCCCGCGGCATCCATTTCCTTTAGGTTTGACGAGAGCACCTTTTGACTGATGCCGGGAATAGAGCGATGTAGCGCGTTGAAGCCCAGGGGCTGCTCAATGAGCTGCTGGATGATATAGATTTTCCACTTGTTGCCAAAGAGCTGAAAACACGTGGCGACGGGGCAGGGAGGCAGTTCTTCTTTGGTGAGCATGGTAACCTCGCAATCGGGTAGGTTGCTTGCATTATCGCAGCTGCTGGCGCCCGCGGCTACAACTTACTTTTTGGTAACTGGCTAATAGATTAGTGCCTTCTTTTGGGTGGGGTGCATTCCTCGCATGATGTGCTTAGGCGCAAAAGCGTCTACGTCCGGGCGGCTTCGCCCAGCCGCCCCCAATCGAAAGGAATTGCCATGTCCGAGAATCTCGAGAACGTTGCCGCCTTCGCTTCTTGCGGTACCGCCGATCCCGCGCCCGCCTGCGGCTCCGCCGATCCCAAGGCTGCTCCGGCCTGCGGCACCGCTTGCGGCGCTGCGGACGCTCAGTAAGCAATCGCTAGGAGGGGACTCGTAATGGATGCTCAGACTTGTCTCAAGAAGATGCAGCTTGCCGGGACGCTCTCGCTGGCAACTGTGGACGAAAATGGCGCGCCGCAAATTCGCTGCGTGAGCGCTGTACATTACGAGTCCCGCGCCATCTACTTCCTCACGGCGCGCGGCAAGGAGATGGCCCGCCAGCTTATGGCCGATGGGCGCGTCCAAACGCTCGTCCACACGCGGTTTAACGAAATGATCCGCATGTCCGGCGTTGCCACTCCCGCCTTGGATTCCGAGCAAGTTTACTGGCGTGACGTTATTTATGCCGAGCAGCCGTATCTTGCCAACGTTTATCCCGGTGATACGCGTGATATCAACATTATCTTTAAGGTCGAAAACATCGTGCTCGACTACTTTAACCTGGGGGTTCGTCCTATTGAGCGCGCTGTCTTTACCCTAGACGAGGACATGGCGCCCGCGCCCGTTAAGGGTTTTCGTATTGATTCCGATGCGTGTATCGGTTGCGGTACCTGTCTTGAGCACTGTCCGCAGAAGTGCATCGAGCCGGGTGACTCGTATCGCATAGAGCCTGAGCACTGCTTGCACTGTGGCGCCTGTGAAGAGAATTGCCCCGTCGGCGCCGTTGAGCGCCTGTAGCCCAATACCGTCATCAATTTGAACATCGACCAAGGGAGTCCCACGATGCAAAAGCCTGCGTTTGCCTTCCAGTGGCATATTACGGATGAATGCGATCAGCGTTGCAAACATTGCTATATCTTCGCCAACGGTGCCTGCGCTGGTTTTAAGCGCATGCCGTGGGAGCAGATGGTCGAGGTTGTCGATCAGGCCCAGGCCCTCTGCGAACGCATCGGTCGTCAGCCGTACTTTTACGTTACGGGCGGTGACCCCATTCTTCATCCCGATTTTTGGCGCCTTGCCGAGCTTTTGCACGAGCGGGGTTTTATGTGGTGCGTGATGGGCAATCCGTTCCATCTGACCGACGAGGTCTGCGCCCGCATGAAAGAGTTGGGATGCCGCAAATACCAGCTCTCGCTCGATGGACTCGAGAAAACGCACGATTACTTCCGTAAGCCCGGCTCGTTTGTCGAGACCTTGCGTGCGATTGGGTGCCTTAAGCGCGCGGGTATCTGGGTTGCCGTTATGAACACGGTTTCGAGTATGAATGCCGCCGAGCTGCCGCAGCTCATTGACCTTGTGGCAAGCCTCGAAGTCGACGTGTTCGCTTTTGGACGATACTGCCCCACCTCGGGCCAAAAGCGTGATGAGTTCCATCTGGAGCCGCTGGAATATCGCGACGTGCTGCTGGCCGCGCAAGAGCGTATGGAGTTTCACCAGGCTGCGGGCTGCAAAACGTTCTTCCAGCTCAAAGATCACCTGTGGACGCTTCTTTTGTGGGAGCAGGGCAAGCTCACCATCCCCACGAGCGCCAAGCCCGGCATGATCTATGACGGCTGCCATTGCGGTACGGGCCATATGACGGTGCTGCCTACGGGCGACGTCTATGCGTGCCGTCGCATGGAGAGCAAGGTGGGTAACGTTGCCGAGAACTCGCTCGAGGAGCTGTTCTTTTCGCCGCAGATGGAAGCAAAGCGCGACTTTAAAAAGTTCAAGAAGTGCTCCAAATGCGAACTTTTTGGCTGGTGCCGCGGCTGCCCCGCTGTGACGTATGGCTACACAGGCGATATGTACGAAGCCGATCCTCAGTGCTGGAAAGAGATCGAGGAATAGGATCGCCGCGTCATCGGGTAGTCGTTGGGGACGTTCTTAAACGACTACTCATTTAAGTGCGTCCCCAATGAGTGAAACTACTCATTTAAGTGCGTCCCCAATGAGTGCTACCCAATGAGTGCTAGAGCAGGTTCTTCTGTGCCCAGGTGATGATGTCGCTCGATTCGTAGAGTGGTTTGCCGTCGATGAATAGGCAGGGAACCTGGCGCTTTCCGCCGACGGCGATGAGTGTCTGCTCGGCATCGGGGTCAGTCGAGATATTGCGCTCGGGAATGGTCACGCCGTTATCGGCCAAAAAGCGCTTGACCTTTATGCAATACGGGCAGCCGGTCATAACGTACAGCGCGAGCTCGTGATCAGTAGCCATGGGTCTCCAATCGGTTGAGGTTTCGATTGAAATACCCAAAGCCGCCGCAGTCTATGCGTGAGCCGACGACGACTCGATTGCCTGGACCAAAAAAGCCGTGGCGCCGGTGCCGCAGGGCTTGTCGTAGTAGTCGATAAAGCGCTGATCGGCAAGATAGCCGTGGGCGAGGCCCAGGTATGCTTCGTCCTGGGGTTCGTGCCCCCAGTTAAGGCCAATCCATCGACGGTGCATTGCGACAAGCTTGCGCGCCTCGCTGCCTTCCGGTTCGCCATCGCCCATGGCAATCGAGAGCTGGCCCAGAACAGCGCGTTCAAGTTCCTTCATGTCGTTCCATGTCTGAGGATCCATGTCTAGTAACGTTTCGTTTGCTGCATCGATAGCCTCGTCGCCATAGCGCGCCCGCGCCTCGGCACCGTAGCGCTCCTCGTTTTCCTGCACGGTGCGCCAGCGCTCCAGTTGCGGCAGCACGGCGCCCATGAGCGAGACGGCTTCGTCGAGCGACATGCCGGTGTTTTGTGCCAGCCGCGGGGCACAATCCTCGATCATTGCCTCCATCGTGGTGTCGTAGGTGTACTTGCCGTGGTCGTAGCACCACCTGCAGTAATGGTCGGTCGTGGCGCCCGTGGCGTCGGTGCCGCAGTCGTCGGGCGTGAGTATCATGCCGCAGCTCTGACAATAGTGCTCGGGCATTTCGAGCAGGTGGGGCAGAGGCTCGCCGGTCACGGCGGCGATGAGCTTCATCATGTCGATGCCAGGGGTGACTTCGCCGCGTTCCCAACGGCTGACGGCTTGGCGTGTGACGAAGAGCTTGGCGGCAAGTTGCTCTTGGGTGAGGTGGTGGGCGCGACGGACAGCAATGAGCTTTTCTGCGAAGGCCATAACGGCTCCTTTCTGCTGGTTGATGGCTTAAGCATACGCGGCGGCTGGTGCCCTTCCAAGCAACTGTTGGTTGCACGACGGGGACCGCGATAAAGAATTGCGCGCAACACCCCACGTCCCCATGCCGTACAATGACCGGCATGGAACCTATTGCACACATACATACCGACCTGCCGCAGAAGTTCGGCATCCCACGCAACAGCTTTTTGGCGCCCCATCTGCAGGGACGCATCGTCTTTGAGCCGGAATTTGCCTCCAACGCAGCGGTTGAGGGTCTGGACTCCTTCTCTCACCTATGG
>RKAY01000017.1 GCA_014846205.1 Collinsella aerofaciens
GGGACATGCGCAGACGATCCTCATGTACCCCGTGGCGCAGGCCGATCGTTTGCATGCCGCCATCTCCCAGCAAGATGCCGAGCACCTGCTGAGCCACTACGACGAGCTGGAGTGCGACACCTTTACCGAGCGCAACAGCTCGCTCGAGGAGACGCACTTTAAGCAGCAGCTCAAGCTGGGTGCGCCCGAGACGGTCCGTGTGGCAAAAACCATGATGCACCGTATCCGCCAGGCCGAGGAAGCAGATAAAAAGCCCAGCTCTTACTACATGCGCGTACTCAAGGAAGCCAAGCGCCGCTCCATCGAGGAGTTCGCCGTGGCCTTGGGCGTCACCGAGGAGGACGCCGAAGCCCGCCTAGCCCAAGCCGCCCTCAACTAACCTGCCAAAACCACCACAAAGGGGACAGGCACCTTTGTGGTGGTTTTCTTGTTCTAGTAGTATTCATCCTTATCGACACCTACGAACACAAGGAGTCTGTCATGGCAGAGCTGCTTACCGCCGGAATCACCCGAGATCGCGCGTTCGAACTGCTCAACGAGCACAACAAGGACCCGTTCCACATCACCCACGGCGAGACGGTCGAGGGCACCATGCGCTACTTTGCGCGCGAGTTCGACCCCGAGAACGAGGAGTTCTGGGGCATCGTCGGCCTGCTGCACGACCTGGATTGGGAGGAGCATGAGGACGATCCCATGAACCACACCATCTATGCTGCTGAGATCCTCAAGGGCGAGGGCGCTTCGCCCGAGCTCATTCGCGCTATCCAGACGCACACGTCCGACTTCAACTCCTCGCTGCCCAAACCCGAGCTGCAGATGGAGAAAATCCTTTTTGCCTGCGACGAGCTCACCGGCCTGATCGGAGCCGCCGTCATCATGCGCCCGAGCAAGAGCGTCATGGACTTTACGACCAAATCGCTCAAGAAGAAGTTCAAGGACAAGCGCTTTGCCGCCGGCTGCTCGCGCGACGTGATTTCGCAGGGCGCCGAGATGCTGGGTTGGGAGCTTCCCGAGCTCTTCGACCACACCATCGCCGCCATGCAGTCTTTCGCGCCCGATCGCGATACCTTCCAAGCTTAACATCAAAACCACCACAAAGGGGACAGGCACCTTTGTGGTGGTTTTCGTTTACGAGGGGTTTAGGGGCGAACCTGGCCGGTGCCGCGGAGCTTGTATTTGTAGGTGGTGAGGGCCTCGGCGGCGAAGGGGCCGCGAGCGTGGAGCTTTTGGGTCGAGATGCCGATCTCGGCACCCAGTCCAAACTCGCCGCCGTCAGTGAAGCGCGTGCTGGCGTTGGCATACACGGCCGAGGCATCGATTGCATCCAGGAAGCGCTCGCAGGCGTCCGCGTCCTCGGCGATGATGGCCTCGGAATGCATGGTGCCATAGCGGTTGATGTGCGCGATGGCCTCGTCCTCGTTCGCAACGACCTTCACGCTCATCTCGAGCGCAAGGTACTCGCGGCCCCAATCCTCCTCGGTCGCGGCCACATAGTCGTCGCCCTCGGCAAGACCGGCGTCGGCGCATGCGGCGCACGTGGCCTCGTCGCCGTGAATAAGCACGTCGTGGTCGTGCAGCACAGCCACGGCCGCAGGCAAAAACGCGTCGGCCACGGCGCGATCCACAAGCAGCGACTCGGCAGCATTGCACACGCCCACGCGCTGCGTCTTGGCATTGACGATAATATTGAGCGCCTTATCAAAGTCGGCGGATTCATGCACGTAGATGTGGCAGTTGCCCGTGCCCGTCTCGATCACCGGAACGAGCGACTCGCGCACGCAGCGCTGGATCAGGCCCGCACCGCCACGCGGAATGAGCACATCGACAATACCGCGGAGCTTCATGAGCTCGCCGGTGGCCTCGCGGTCGGTAGACTCGATCATCGATACGGCCTCGCGCGGGAAGCCTTGGGCTTCAAGCGCATCGGCCAGCAGCTCGGCAATCATGGCGCACGAGTGATAGGCCAGAGAACCGCCGCGCAGGATGCAGGCGTTGCCGGTGCGGATGCAGATGCCCGCGGCGTCGGCCGTCACGTTGGGGCGCGCCTCGTAGACCATGGCAACCAGACCCAGCGGCACACTCACGCGCGTAAGGTCCACGCCACTCGCAAGCACACGGTGGTCGAGCACGCGGCCGACGGGATCGGGCAGATTGGCAAGCTTCTCCAGGCCGCCGGCCATGCCCTCGACGCGCTCGGGCGTCAGCAGAAGACGGTCGAGGAGCCCTGCCGAGGTGCCCGCATCGCGCGCGGCGGACATATCGAGTTCGTTGGCGGCAATAATGGAATCGGCACCATCGCGCAGCGCCGCGGCCATGGCGCGCACGGCCTCCTGGCGCTGGGCATCGCTCGCCGTGGCAAGCGCGCCCGAAGCGGCCTTGGCGGCAACAGCAAGATCGTGGACATACGTGGCTATATCGACCGACATGGGCGGCCCTTTCTCTTAGTAGTTTGCCCACCATGGTAGCCGATTTGTGCATGCCCTCGCGCGCGGCGGTAGAATTGGTCAACCCGAAACACCGCAACGAACGGAAGTACCGCATGGCCCTCATCACTTCGTACCACGTCCCCGGCCTCTATGTCGAGGACCACAGCATCGACGTCCCCTTGGATTGGCGCGGCCTGGAGCCAATGCTGTTGGCCGTCGGCAGCACCATGCGCCGCGGCGCCATACCGGCGCCCATCGCCGGCGCGCCCGAGAGCATCAAGCTTTTCTACCGCGTGGTCTGCGCGCCCGACCGCATCAACGACGATCTGCCGCTCCTCCTCTTTTTGCAGGGCGGCCCCGGTGGCGAAAGCCCACGTCCGCTGTCGCCCACCAGCGATGGCTGGATCGAGGAGGCCGTCAAGCACTTCCGCGTCGTGCTGCCCGACCAGCGCGGTACCGGGCGCAGCAGCTGTGTAGACGGGTGCACGATTGCCGCACTGGGCGAGCGCGCCGAAGCGGCAGGCTCCGATGCGGCCCGCTCGCAGGCGGACTTCCTCAAGCGTCACCTCGCCAGCTCCATTGTGCGCGATTTTGAGTACCTGCGCCTGGTGGGCTTTGGCGGCAAGCCCTGGGTCACGCTCGGCCAGAGCTACGGCGGCTTTTTGACGTTGAGCTATCTGTCACTCTTCCCCGAGGGCGTGGCGGCAAGCTTTACCTGCGGCGGCAATCCGCACGTGCCGGCGAGCGCCAGCGAGGTCTACGCGCACACCTTCCCGCGCATGGCCGCCAAGACGCAGCAGTATTACGACCGCTACCCCGCCGACGTCGAGCGCGTGGCGGCTCTTGCCGACGCGCTTGAGGAGCAGAAGCCCGTGCTGCCCGACGGCTCGCCAATGACGGTGGAGCGCCTGCAACTTATGGGCAGCGACTTTGGCATGAAGCCAAGCTTTGAGCGCATGCACTGGATTATCGACCATGCTTTTGTTGACGGCGATGGCACGCTGAGCTGCGGATCCTCGGTATCCGACAGCTTTTTGATACGCGCCTTCGAGCGCACCAACACGTGTACAAACCCGCTGTACTGGACACTGCAGGAGTTCATCTACGCCGACGGCGACACCATGCCCATTCGCTGGGCCGCGGCAGAAGAGAAGGCACACCGTGCCGAGTTCGACACGCTCGCGCGCCCGCTCATGTTTACCGGCGAGGCCATGTTCCCGTGGATGTTTGAGCAGATGCCCGAACTTAAGCCCTTCAAGCCCGCGATGGACCTGCTAATGGAAGACACGAGCTGGGACAAGATCTACGACCCACAGCGCCTAGCCTGCAACGAGGTGCCGCTCCAGGCCGCCGTGTATTTCGACGACATGTACGTCGATTCGGGTCTGCAGCTCGACACGCTCAGCCGCGTGGGCAACTCGCATGCCTGGGTGACGAACGAGTTTGAACACGATGGCCTGCACGGCAGCGTGGTGTTCAAGCACCTCTTCGACGAAGCCTTCAACCGCGGAGACTTGCGCCAGATCTTCTAGCAAAGGAGCGTCCCCACCTGCCGACACAAAAGGAACGTCCCCAAGTGCCGAGAACAGCAACATTGCAGGAAGAGGACGGAAAGCGAAAACGCCCCTAAGCGAGCAAAGTGACGTGAAAGAGGAGGGCATTGACCTTTTTGGTCATGCCCGACGATTGAACGTCAGATTGCCGCTTAGGGGCGTTTGCAGCGTCAATTGGTTAGGCGAAGACGATTAGATTATCTCGATGGATCGCGGGCTTCTCGGCCAGGTCTGCCAGCAGACGGTTGCCGGCAATCTGGTCTTGGCGGCGTCCGGCTGCGAGCTCCAGTACGTCCGAATCGGCCTCGGCGATACCCCGGGCGACAACCATACCGCTCGGATCGCACACGTCGAGCACATCGCCCTCGGCAAACTCGCCATCGACCTCACGAATACCCACCGCAAGCAGGGACGACCCGTGACCGACCAGCGCTTTCGCGGCACCGTCATCAACCGTCACCGAGCCGTGGGCCTTGTCGCCCAGCGCGATCCACAGCTTGCGGGGCGCGATGTCCAGGCGCTCCGCCGGCGGGTCGAACAGCGTACCCACGCTCTCGCCGCGGGCCAGACGCACGAGCGCATCGGGCTCCTCGCCCGAGCAAATCACGCTCTGAATGCCGGCCGTCATCAAAATGCGGCTCGCACGAATCTTGGTGATCATGCCACCCGTACCCACCGAAGTGGAAGAATCGCCCGCCGAGGCAATGATCTTGGCGTCGATCTTATGCACGACCGGGACAAACTCGGCCGTCGGGTCCTCGTGCGGATTGGCGGTGTAGAGGCCGTCGATGTCGGACAGCGTCACGCACAGGTCGGCGGAAACCAGGCAGCTCACGAGCGCCGCCAGCGTGTCGTTGTCGCCGAACTTGATCTCATCGACGGTAACGGTGTCGTTCTCGTTGACGACCGGCACCACGCCCAGCTCCACCAGACGCAGCAGGGCGTCGCGCGCGTGCAGATAGGACGTGCGGCGCGCCGTGTCGTGACGCGTGAGTAGCACGAGCGAGGTGAGCAGATCTCGTGCATGGAACTCCTCGTCGTAAGCCGACGAGATGATGCACTGACCGGCTGAGGCGCAGGCCTGCAGGCTCGGCAGGTCACCGACCGGCTTGCGGTCGAAGCCCAGCACGGGATAGCCACAGGCAATGGCGCCCGAACTCACAACGACCAGACGCCAGCCGAGCTTGCGCAGGGCAGCAGCCTGATCGGCAAGCCCGCCGATAAACGCGCGGTTGACCTTGCCGTCGGCACCCACCACCGTGGACGAGCCGATCTTTACCACCATCGTTTTATAAGAAGTCGTCATACGTCAAACCAATCGAATGCTGAGCGAGCGGGCGGGCGGGCGAGAAAATAATCCGTGCTCCTCCGTCGCACGCGGATCATTTTGCCCAGGGGAAGGCCGATGCCGCGGCCATGTTCTTGCGCACGAGCTCGTCGCGCACCCGGGCAAGGCCCTGTTCCATACCCACCACGTAGGTCTGCGGATACAGGAAGCGCTTGAAAGCCGCGTCCAGATGATCGAGTGCCCAAGCACAGCGCTCGCGCGCGTCCTCGATGCTCTCACGCGGAGCCACCGCACTGCCATCGCGCACGATCGGCACCAGCAGCTCGCGATACTCAAGCTCCGACACATCGGTCACCAGGGCGGCATCGTTCACGGCCACGAGGGTATTGCCGCGCGCGGCGCCCTCCCCCGCCAGGTGGTCCTCGTCATAGATCATGTCGCAGACCGGGCCGCCAAAGCCGTCGTAATAGCGGCGCACACGCTGAACGCCCGGAATCGTGCGCTTGTAGGGCTGCTCGGAGAGCTTCACCACCGGCGTCCACGGGTCCGCATCGCTCGCACGACGGGCGGAAAGCTTGTACACGCCGCCCAGCGCCGGCTGATCGTAGCAGGTCGCGAGCTTGGTGCCCACGCCAAAGCTGTCGATGGGTGCGCCCTGGTCGAGCAGCGACTGAATCGTGTACTCGTCAAGGTCGTTGGACACCGAGATCCCCACATAAGGCAAGCCCTCGGCATCGAAACGACCGCGGACATACTTGGAGAGCTTGGCCAGATCGCCTGAGTCAATGCGAATAGCCGACAGGCGCTCGCCCGCCGCCTCCATCTCCTTGGCAACCGTAATGGCATGCTCGCAGCCCTCGCGCACGTCGTAGGTATCGATGAGCAGCGTGCAGTTCTTGGGGCTCGACTTGGCAAACGCACGGAAGGCCTCGAGCTCGGAGTCAAAGCTCATCACCCAGCTGTGCGCATGCGTGCCAAAGACGGGAATGCCGTAACGGCGCCCGGCAAGCACGTTAGACGTGGACGAGCAGCCGGCCACATAGCTTGCGCGGGCGACGGCCAGACCGCCATCGGGACCCTGGGCGCGGCGCAGGCCAAACTCGGCGACGGGACGGCCGTC
>RKAY01000016.1 GCA_014846205.1 Collinsella aerofaciens
GGTCGACACCACATGAACCTCGGCGCCGCGACTGGTAAGGCTTGCGAGTAAATCGTCACGATGATACTCGTCAAGCGTCATGCCGTCAGCGTTGAACATGAGCTTAGGCACAAAGAGCATAACCCCCGACAGGTCTTGCGGCAGCTGCTCCAGGATATCGCTCGCGACGATGAGGCCGGTCACGTCCACGTTGCCGCCAAAGTAGCGGTTCTTGATGGCCGTGACGGAGCCGGCAAGGCCGTGCGGCGATTCCACAAAGCGCGCCACGGTGTCGCGCGCGCTGTCGCCGGAGAGGCACAGGAGGCGCTGGTTGCGCTCGGCGATGCCTGCGCGGACGCGGGCCAGACGCTCGGCGTCGGCGGCAAGCACGTCGTCGGTCTCGTCCAGATACGAGCGAATCATGCCGATGCCGTCGTAGTACTGCGGGTAGCCGTCGTAAAAGTCCGCCTCGGGAGGCTCGATGCCGGCGTCCAGATAGAACTCGTCGCTCATCTGGAAGGTGTGGCGGCCAAAGCGCTCGTAGGCTCGATCCTGGTAGGGACGGATCATGGCAATGGTTTCGCGCGCCAGCTCGGGCTTGTCGCTGTATGACCAGGTAAAACGGTTCTGGTGCTTGGTAAAGCCCAGCGGCACGATGCCCAGGCTCGTGATCTGCTCGTGCTCCTCGCAAAAGCGCAGAGTCTTTTGAAGCTCCTCGCCGTCGTTCATGCCGGGACACAGCACAATCTGCGCGTGAATCTCGATGCCGGCGGCCATGATGGCCTCGAGCACGTCCATGCCGCGCTGGGCGTTGCGGCCCATCATGCGGCGGCGGACGTCGGGGCTCACGGCATGGACCGACACGTTCATGGGGCTCATGTTGCGTTGGATGACGTTTTGAACATCTTCGTCGGTGAGGTTTGTGAGCGTGACAAAGTTGCCCTGCAAAAAGCTCAGGCGGTAGTCGTCATCGCGAATATACAGCGTTGAGCGGCCGCCCTTGGGCAGCATGGTCATAAAGCAGAACACGCAGGCGTTCACGCAGGTGCGCATGCCATCGAAGATGGGGCCATCGAACTCAAGGCCCCAGTCCTCTCCCGGGAAGCGGTCGAGCTCGACGGGAGTGACGCTGTTGTCGCGCGGGTCGAAAACCTCAAGATCGACGGTGTCGTCGTCGGCCTCCCAGAGCCATACGATCATGTCGGTGAGTGCCTCGCCGTTGACCGTGAGCACGCGCATGCCCGGCTCGATACCCACATCCCACGCGGGCGATTCGGGACGCACGCTTTTTACGAGCGCGCCCTCACCCGGCTCGGGGTCGCGGCTGCGCCCGTAATCAGCCACCTCGGCGGCGTATGCGGGTACGGTCTGGTCCATGATTAGCGGCAAAGCTCCTTGATGCGCGCGACGGCGCGTTCGATGTGTTCTTGCGGGGTGGAGGCGCCGGCGGTGATACCGATGTGGCGCGCGCTGGCAAACCATGCGGCCTCGAGCTCGCTTGCCTCCTCGATATGATGCGTGCGCTCGCAGGCGTCAGCGCAGATTTGCGCCAGACGGCGGGTGTTGCCGGAGTTTTTGCCGCCCACGACGACCATGCAGTCGCAGCGGTTTGCAAGTGCGGCGGCTGCCTGCTGGCGCTCGCTCGTAGCAGCGCAGATGGTGTTGATTACGCGCAGTTCCTGCACGCGCGGCGTGATGGCAGCCACGACCTCGGCCAAGTTCTGTGCGGTCTGGGTGGTCTGCACAACCAGACCCACCTTACCCTTGAGCGGCAGCGCGTCCGCATCAGCGGCACAGCTTACGACCCGAGCATCATCGCCGGCGTGGCCCAGAATGCCCTCGACTTCGGGATGGCCCGGCTCGCCCACGACCACCACGTGATAGCCCTCTCGTACCAGGCGCTCCGCCGCCACGTGGACCTTTTTCACGTAGGGGCAGGTGGCGTCGACCACGGTAAGACCGCGATCGTGGGCCGCATCGATCACCTGCGGCACCACGCCGTGGGCGCGGATGATTACGGTGCCCGATGCCGCATCGTCCAGGGTCTCGGCCAAGCCAATGCCAGCCGCGGCAAGCTCACACACCACGATGGGGTTGTGGATGAGCGGCCCCAGGGTGTGGACCTGAGCGCTCTCCCCTGCCTGAGGCGCGGTAGCCAGCGCCATGTCGAGCGCGCGCTGCACGCCGTAGCAGGTGCCGGCGTGGGCTGCGATCTCGATGGTGGGTGCGCCGTCCTGGTCGGACGCAATCGCGGTGGTGGCCATAACGTTCTCGTCCATGGCTAGAACCTGCCCGGATGCTCGGCGCATAGCTCGTCTCGCATGACGTAGACGCGGTTCATGGCCTCGGACTCAAACCAGACCAGACGCTCCGTGCGCTTAAGCCCGGCCGGCGCGTCGGAAAGCGAGACGGCCTTGCCAGCACGGATCCAGCACTTCTTGGGACGCATGATCTTTTTGCCCGCAGGCGTGATGTCGGACCAGCCACAGATGGCGAGCGGGTTCACGGGTGCCTTGCCCATCTGGGCGATGAGCGCAAAGCCGCCGTGGACCTCTGGTTTGATGTCGCGCGAGCGGATGCGCGTACCCTCGGGGAAGATCAGAACGTCCTCGCCGCGCTGCAGCGCATGCTGGGCGGCACGCAGACACTTCATGTCGGCGGTGCCGCGCTCGACGGGAATGCCGCCCACACGGCTAAAGGCCCAGCGTACGATCTTGCTCTTGGCAAACTCGGACTTAAAAATGGGGCGAATGCGGCGGCCGCCAAAGAACAGCGCCGTCTCTACAGCCAGGAGCTCGGCCATCGAGGTGTGATTGCAGATAACCACGCTTCCGCGGCCTTCCTGGCGTTCAAACAGCAGATCGGCGTCCTCTACCTTCCAGCGCCACATGAGCTTGGAGAAAGCCCAAAGGATTGCCATGACCACGAAGACGGTGCCGCGGATGAGCGCGGGGAACTCGGCGTAGGGGGCGTTGTAGTAATCCTCGGGCGTCTGTTTAAACAGGCGCATGGGCTACCTCCTTTGGTTGATGAGGTCCTCGATAATGTGGACGACCTCGTCGATGGTGTGGGCGGTGGAGTCGACATGCACGGCGTCCTCGGCGGGCTCGAGCGGCGCGACCTCGCGGCTGCTGTCGAGCTCGTCGCGCTGCTTGAGGGCATCGAGGGTCTCGTCGACCTCGGCTTCGAGCTGCTCGGTGGTGAGAGACTGTACATCGTTCTGGTGGCGCTGCAGCACGCGGCGACGGGCGCGCTCGCGCGGATCAGCGGTCAGGAAGACCTTGACTTGCGCGTTGGGGAATACGACGGTTCCGATGTCGCGACCCTCGGCCACGATATCGCGGTCCTCGGCGGCGCGGCGCTGATGGATGAGCATGGCGGCGCGCACACCCGGGTAGGCCGAGACCTTGGACACGTTGGCGTCGACCTGCGGGGTGCGAATGGCAGCCGAGGCGTCCTGGCCATCAATGGTCAGGCGTGTGTCCTCGCCGGTGCCGTTGGTAAAGCGGATTTCGATCTGCTCGGCGAGGGCGTCGATGGCCGCCTCGTCGTCCAGATCGATGCCGCGGTCGAGCGCGGCGAAGGTGACGGCGCGATACATGGCACCCGTATCGAGCTTGTTAAAGCCCAGCTGGCGGGCGATCTCCTTGGCGATGGTGGACTTGCCGGAACCGGCGGGGCCGTCGATGGCAACGATCATGCAATGCTTCCTTTCGGTGGTTGACGTGCTGGTATGGGACACGGACGCTGTGGCGTGGCGGTCTGCCTAGCCGGTGTAGCGCTCGCGGTAGGTGTTGCGCTTGGGTGCGGAGCCGTGACTGCCGTGGTGACGCGTGCGGCTCGCGGCGTTGGTCGCCGGCGCGGCGGCGCGCTTGGAGCTGGCCTGCTTGGGTGGGATGCCGCCGGACTTGAGGATCTGCACCTCCTGGTCGGTGAGCTCGCGCCACGACCCCTTGGCCACGTCCTTGAGCTCCAGGCCGGCAAAGTTGCAGCGATGCAGGCGAATCACCGGGTGGTGGATCTTGCTCAGCATGCGCTTGACCTGGTTCTTGCGGCCTTCGCGGATGATGACCTCCACGGCGGTGGTGCCGGGCTTGACGCCCTGGGGAGCTACGGCCTCGGCCTCGCGCGCGCTGATGACGCGGCAAATTGCCGGCTGGCATAGACCGTCGTCGAGCTCGATGCCACGGCGCAGCGGCGTGAGGTCGCGGTCGGACAGTTCGCCGTCAACGAGTGCCTGGTAGGTCTTGTAGACGTGCTTGCTGGGGTGCAGCAGGTCCTGCGACAGGTCGCCGTCGGTGGTAAAGAGCAAAAGGCCCGTGGTGTCACGGTCCAGGCGGCCCACCGGGAACAGGCCCGGAAATCGGTCGCGGGGAACCAAGTCGGCCACGCAAGGGCGCTCCTGCGGGTCGCTCATGGTGGTGAGGTAGCCGGTCGGCTTGTAGAGCATCAGGTACACGGCACCCTGGTTGAGCGTGACCGGCATGCCGTCGACCTCGACGTGGTCGCGGTCGACATCGACCTTGGTGCCCAGCTCGGTCGCGACCTCGCCGTTGACAGTCACGCGGCCGGCGGTCATCAGGTCCTCCGAGCCACGGCGGCTCGCCACGCCCGCGCGCGCCAAAAAGCGCTGGAGGCGCATGGTGTGCGGGTAGACGGGCTGGGCGTCGGACTTGTGCGTATCCGCGTTGGGCGCCGCAGCGCCGGCGCGCGTCTCCCCTGCTTTGTTAGTCCTCGTCATGCGTATCCTCCGCAGTGTCGTCGGTGGCCAGCGATTCCTCGCCGCCGACGACCTCGACATCATCAATATCGGTATCGATCAACTCGCGCTCTTCGTCCAGGTCCTCGGCCTGCTCCTCGAGCGTAGACTGAATGCTGCGGCCGCTCAGGCGCTCGCGGATAAATTGACGCGACTGCTCATCGGGGGCAAACTGTTCCAGATCGGGCAGATCGCGGGTGGAGCGCAGACCGAACTTCTCCAAAAAGGCGTTGGTCGTGCCGTAGATGATGGCCTGACCGCGCTGGGGGTCGCGGCCGAGCTCGCGCACTAGGCCCTTGTCCACGAGCGACGCGATGACGCCGTCGGAGTTGACGCCGCGGATGCCCTTGACCACCTCGCGCGTAACGGGCTGGTGATAGGCGATCACGGCCAGGGTCTCGAGTGCCGCCTGCGACAGTTTTTGCGTGTCCCAGCTCAGCACGTAGGCCTCGACCACGTCGTGATATGCGGGATGCGTAAATAGGCGCCAACCGCCGGCGACCTCGCGCAGCTGAAAGCCGCGGTTGGCCTCCTCGTACTCAACTTTGAGCTCGGCGAGCAGCGATGCGCACTCGCCGGGGGCGATATCCAGCGCACCAGCCAGCGCGGGCGCGCTCACCGGATCGCTCGACACCAGCAGGAGCGCCTCCAAGGCGCCTTTGAGGCTGTTTGCCTCCAGCGTGGAAAGGGTTGACATAGTCGCCGCTCCTATTCGGTGAGCTCGGGGCCCTCGCCGGGTACGTAGGCCTCGGCGCCCTCGACGCGGTTGATGCGGATAGTTCCAAAAATTTCGTCCTGGCTCAGGGTGAGCGAGCCACGCTTGGCGAGCTCCAGCATAGCCAAGAAGGTGACGACGAGCTGCTCGGTGGTGGCGTCGCCGTCTAGCAGCTCGCGGAAGGTGCAGGTTTGGTGCGCCATGGTAAAGCGATCGACCGAGGCCACGGTCAGGTCGAGTGGCACGCGATGCGGTGCCACGTGCTCGGCCTCCAGCAGGAAGGTCTGGCGCTTGCCGTCCAGGTCGGCACAGATGACGGCCAGGCCGCGCAGCGTGATGCCGGCCAGATAGTCGGGCATGAGGCCCAGAAACTCGGGGTCGGGGCCGGCCACGCGCGGATGCATGCGGCTCTCGGCCTGCATGCGCGCGCCAAGGGCTGCCGCTGCGCCCTTAAACTGCTTGTAGGCGATCAGGCGCTGAATCAGGACCTCGCGGAGGGCGTCGCCGTCGAGGGCGCTGAGTTCCTCGAGGTCTTCGTCAATCTCATCGTCATCGACTTTGCGCGGGGCCTCCTGCGGCACCAGCGAGGCGGCCTTGATGTCCAAAAGGGTTGCCGCGACCAGCAAAAAGTCGCTCGCCACGTCCAGGTCCAGCGCCTCGATGCGCTCGGCCTCGGCTAGGTATTGCTCGGCCACCTCGCTAATGGAGATGGCGCCGATATCTACTTTTTGGCGGGTTACCAGCTGCAGTAGCAGGTCGAACGGTCCGCTGTAGACCTGCGTCGACACGCGATACGACATCTTCGACCTCCTTTGACGGCGCCTTCGCGGCGCGGTTTGGGTGCATGTT
>RKAY01000044.1 GCA_014846205.1 Collinsella aerofaciens
ATAGGGACCCCCAATAAAAGGCAATTGTTCTTAGGAGAATCTAACCCAAAACGTAGGCAATTACACTCGACGGCATAATGTTCCACAGCTGTTGAATACCCCCCCCCATCAAAGTGGGGACAAAAGTAACAATTCGGGAAGATGAGGCGGCAATTCGCCCTCCCCGGCCCATACGTCAGCGCCCTTGGGCGATACTTGTTGCAGCAACTGCGGCATACGCCGCAAAATACAACAATGACGGCAAACGCCGCACGGAAAGGAGACATTATGGGCATCTTTAAGAACGATGACCAGCAGTCGAACCTATTTGGATTTGACGAGAAAAGCATGGCAGGCAAGGCAATCAAGGCCGTGCGTTGGATCTACGCCATCACGGGTGTCATCGCGCTCATCGCCGGCATCGCGCTGCTGTTTGCGCCCGCCAAGTCCCTCATCTTCCTGACGACTGTCTTGGGCGTCTACTTTATAATCACGGCAGCCATTAGGCTGTTCACCGCCATTTTTGAGCCGCTGCTGCCCGCCGGTTGGCGCGTGACGAGCATCATCTCCAACCTGCTCATCATTCTGGGTGGCGTCATAATCCTGCGCAACCAGGCCTTCTCGACCGCGACGCTCACCACGCTCGTGGTGGTCGTGGCTGGCTTCGGCTGGATTGTCGAAGGCGTCATGTCCATTCTGGAGTCTGAGCTTTCGTCTAACCGCGCCCTCGCCATCCTGAGCGGCGCGCTCTCCATCATCGCCGGCATGTTCGTGTTTATCTATCCGCTGTGGTCGGCAAAGATGCTCGTCATCTTTAGCGGCGCCGCGCTCCTGGTGTTTGGCGTGACGCTCATTGTCCGCGCCATTCAGTTTGGCAAACTGGTGCACTAGATGCCAAGAACGCTCTTTATTGATGCCGACGCCTGCCCGGTTACGCGCGAGTCAATCGACTGCGCGCGGCGGGCGGGCGTCGCCGTGGTTATCGCCGGCAACAGCACGCAAAACCTGGAACGCCACATTCGCCGCGACGATCCGCGCGATGCCGAGCACGCGCGACGCGGCTTTTGGGTCACCACGCTCGATGTGAGCGTGGGCGCCGATAGTGCCGACTTTGCCATTGTCGAACGCCTGCAGGCGGGCGACGTGGTCGTGACGCAGGACATTGGCCTGGCGAGCATGGTGCTCGGCCGCGATGCCGCCGCAATCGGTGTGCGCGGGCGCGTGTACGACAAGGCGACCATCGACATGCAGCTGTTTATTCGTCACGAGGAAAAGAAGGTGCGTCGCGCCGGCGGTCGCACCTGCGGACCGGCAGCCTTCACCAGCGAAGACCGCGCTCGCTTTAAGCGCAACCTCACCGAGCTGCTGCGCTAACCAAGGCAGATTTTTGGGATATGCCCGGAAATCTGCCTTTTTGTTTTGGGCGGTATGAACGCTCGGAATCCATGACTCAACAAAAAAACGGGCTTCAAAATGCCATACGTCGCCGCATTGCGCAGGCACCGAGCATGGCTATTTTGAAGCCCGTTTTGTTAGGCCTACTTAGAGGCCGAAGGCGGATAGGATGAGGCCCCAGCCGGCGCCGATGACGTACATCATGACCAGGAACACGGCGTTTTCGCGAGCGCTGCGGTTGGTGCGGAACAAGACCAGATAGCCCACGCCGGCAGAGATGAGCGTGCCGGCGAGCATCGGCGCCAGCTGCAGCGCACCTTCGAGGTACAACTGCGTAATAACGACGCTGGCCGAGCAGTTGGGAATCAGACCGACGAGTGCCGAGCCCAGGACCGCAAGCGTCTCGTTGCCGCGCAGGAACTGCTCGATTGCCGACTCGCCAAAGGTCTCGAGGACGGCGACCAGAATCAGCGTCACCAGGAAAATGAATACCGACACCTGCACGGTGTGCGAGATCGCGCTGCGGATGATCGACAGGAGGGGCGCGCCCTCGTGAGAGTGACCGTGCTCATGGCCGCAAGCACATCCGTGCTCGTAAGCATAATCGCCCTCGTGGCCGTGCTCATGGCCGTGTTCGTGACCGTGCTCATGGCCGCGCTCGTGACCGTGCCCATGCTCGTCCTCATCCTCGTCGCAGCCGCAATGATCGCGCTCGCACAGCTCATGGATGTGATCGGCACTTACGCCCGCCTCGGCCACTTCGTCAATGATGTCGCCGCCGGTATGGTCGTCGTGCGCGCAGTTCACATGAGCCGGATTGGCAGCGGTCCCCAGCACGGTACGGCGAATCGCCGCATGCGCGCGGGCATTACGACGAAGGCCGCGGATGGCCGCATCCACGATAAAGCCCGTAACCAGAGCGATCAGCACCTTCGAGGCGAGCAACATCGCCATGGTCTGCACGGGAACTTGCTCGGCGAGCAACAGCGGCAACATCTCGTCGGAGGTCGAGAGGAACACGGCGACCAGCGAGCCCAGCGTCACGACACGGCCGGCGTACAGCGTTGCTGCCATGGCCGAAAATCCGCACTGCGGCACCATGCCCAGCAGCGAGCCAACCACGGGACCTGCGGCGCCGGCGCGCTTGATGGCCCCGTTAACGCGGTCGCCTGCAACGTGCTCAAGGGTTTCAAGAGCTAAATACGTCACCAACAAAAACGGCACCAGCGACAACGTGTCCTTGCCGGCGTCGAGCAGAATATCAATCAGCAAATCCATGACGGATGGAACCTTTCGTGTCTTTCGGCGGCATTGTAAAGTCCTAGCGGTCAACTAGGGTATTGTAGTTGTCCCAGGCGCGGTGCCAATAGTTGCACATGGTAAACTATCATCTCGCCATAACTCGAAAACCCGAGCCGCACAACGCGGCCCATCCAAGGAGCAGCATATGAACGTATCGCAAGCACTCGAATACGAGCGCCAGCCGTTTATTCCCATGTTTATCTACGGCGATCACGGCGCCATGGAGTCCGAGCGCCAGAAGGGCGAGGAGGCCCTTAAGGTGCTCGAAACCGAGTACTTTACCGCCGAGGGCGACCCCGGCTTCGACTTTGCCACCGTGCGCGACCTGGCCGATCGCAACCGCGACCTGTGCGACCAGATCGGCGAGGCGCGTCTACGCAACGTGACGCCCGCGACGCTTTCGCGTGGCCTGTCCGATGCCGACACCTGCGCGGCCATCGGTAAGATGCAAAAACGTACCGCTGCATCGGTCATGCGCGAGATCCGCGGCGACCGCGATGCACTCGGCGTGGCCTACGCCCGCAAACCCATCCAGGGCACCGTGCTGGGCATCGACATCGAGACCACCGGCCGTGCGCCCGAGCGCGGCTATATCATCAACGTGGGTTGGGAGATTATGGACCTCACGAGCGACGCCGTCCCGCACGACGCCGAGGCACACTACTGCGGTCTGCCCGACATCTATCGCGGCGAGGACGTGCCACTGTCGAATATCCACCACATCACCTGGGACGACATCGACGGCAAAAAGCCGTTCCGCGAGAACAAGGAGCTGCAGAAGCAGCTGCTCAAGCTCATGAAGAAGTATCCGTACATGGCGCACAACGCCGCCTTTGAGGACAGCTGGTTCAAGATCCACCTGGACGGCTACGCCGAGGCGCGCCGTGCCGGCAAGATCATCGTCATCGACTCGCGTCAGATCTGCCGCAGCCTGGACGCCGACGTGCGCTCGCTCCCCCGCGAGTCCGCGCCCGCTGCGCTCGAGAACTGGGCGCGCCGCCGTGGCACCCTCGCCGCCGACGCCAACGAGCAGCACCTGGGCCTCGACGACACCGACCTCATGCTCCGTACCGTCCAGGCCGAGTTCAACCTCAAGAATCTGTTTGCAAAATAACCGATCCATCTGCGGGAGCGCATGCCAGGCACAGCGCAATCCGTCTGGGCGCACCAGCACGCAGTAAACTAGGGCGCAGCCTTATGGCTGCGCCCTAGTTTTCATCAAAACGAGCGAATAAGCGTGCATCACACAGAGACTGGTTGGCCCACCTACATTTTTCGAGTTGTTCGGCCAGCTGAACCACTAGTCAAGGCCCTTTGAACCGCAATCGAGCGCTGTAGTCGCCTTAATATCGCAACCAAGCCCCATTAATCTACCTGAATCAATTCGAATAGGACGTTTGCGATCGCACCATTCGCATAGGATAAGGCCGAATAACTCAAATTATGTTGGTGAGGCATCTGGGCGGTCGGTAAAAACGTTTAGAGGCTACGAATTCGCAACTAAAGTTCACCAAAAAAGGCGCTGCTGGCAGAAACCTCCCCAGCCGAAGCTGCTCCCTCGATACAACAGCTCAAAAGCCCACCGTTCGCAGAAGATAAGCCGCGCCCCAATACCGTTGCCCGAAGTTTCGAGCGTATGTGGCGTCCGCTATGTCATCATGCGCGTATGGGAATCGTTCTGTCACATACCACGGCACGCGCTGTATACCAAACAGCCAACTCGCTCGCAAGCTACGCGATCGATCCCATACCTATGGAAAAGATCAGGGTGTCTGCGCCGACCACGTCCGACCTGGAAACAGCACGAGCATGGCTCAACAGAAAGAATGTCGATTCTGAATGCATCCATGTGCTGACGTTTTCCAATAATGCCAAAAGGCACCGCAAGGGCTGCATCTGCCACTGCACGCGCTATACGTTTGATGCAG
The DNA here is from genome assembly GCA_014846205.1 of Collinsella aerofaciens. The sequence continues at coordinate 4,605 of RKAY01000044.1, forward strand.
AAAGCTACCTAGAACTCGAGCCGAACGTCTACATCGTCGATATCAAACTGTGCGCGTTAGAAGCAACAGCCGACCTCAACCTTTCGGAGCTCGTTGAGTATTACTTTGAAATCTGCGGCTCCTACGCACTTGAAACGTCCGACGACACTCAATATCGCGAGCGCCCAGCCCTAACCAGCGTTGAAGAGCTCAGAGCCTTCTTTTCAGAGGCATCGGGATATCGTGGATCCAATAAAGCCCTTAAGGCACTTTCTTATGTACGCGAAGGCTGTCGCTCCCCACTCGAAACGGCGTTTGTCATGATGCTGACAATGCCCAAGTCAATGGGTGGCTTAGCCATACGCGCTATCAAAACGGATTATCCGATCCCAGTCCCCAAAAGATATGCCGCCCTAACGCGACGGACGGTTTTCTACCTCGACGCGCTGCTCGAAAATTCGATGACCGATATCGAATACAACGGCTTTTACCACGACGAACCCGAGCAGCAATCAATTGACGAGGAGCGCCGAAACACGCTGCGAAACATGGGATATGCCGTTATCACAGTTAGTCGTCATTCGTTTTTCAAGCAGTCCGCTTTTAGACGGATCATGGAAGCGATTCGCATTCGCGAGAAGATCTGGCCCGGGCGGCTACCGGATAACTTCGCCATCCTACAAGAAACTCTTCGTCAATTTGTCTTGCGGCGCTACTTCGAATACGGTCGCCGAGTCCTGGAGGCACTCAAAGAAGAAGAGGCTACCAAGTGCGAAATTGCAAGCCAATATCCGCAAGCCGATGACCCGAGCATCAACGATGTGCCCGAACCCGACGACATGCAACACGTCGGGGCCCTTGCTGAGGAAATCAATGGGCCTTGGGAATGCGACATGTCCGCAAAAATCGATGAAAACCGCACGGAAGACGACACGATTATTGATTTAATTGAGAATTCGCTCTTCTAAAGATGGTCTATGCGGATGTCCACCTACATTTTTCGACTTATTCGGCCACCAATGTGCCTGATTGGCTGCAGCAATGCTCAATATAACTATAGATAAAACTGATTCTGCAGGAACTCCCGTAGAGAAAGAACTGATTCTCACGGTATTTAACAAGATAAAGTACAAATATGAACAGTTCTAATGCTTCTCGAGGCAGCTTTCTTAGCATGTTGGCCGAACATCTCGAAATATGTTGGCGAGCATGACGTCGATGCATCCCAACCCACAGAGAGTCGCAGAGGCGGCAAGCAGTCATCGAAATTATCGCCAATTGTATTGACATATGAACATGCGCTCATATAATCGGAAGTAAGTTATATGAGCGCATGTTCATATGAAAGGACATTGCAATGAGCATCCGCGTTGATGAAACGAAACCCGACATCGAGGCCACCGAGCCCGTGGTCCCCACCACCTGCTCGCCCGAGGACCTTCCCGACGAGGAACTTCTCTACGACCTCGCCGACCTGTTCAAGGTCTTCAGCGACACCACGCGCATCAAGATTCTCTATGCCCTCATGGGCCGCGAGCTCTGCGTGGCCGACATCGCCGAGGCGACCGCAACCTCGCAGTCGGCAGTATCGCACCAGCTGCGCACGCTTAAGCAGTCGCACCTGGTCAAGTTCCGCCGCGACGGCCGCAACATCCTCTACTCACTTGCCGACGATCACGTCTACACC
>RKAY01000005.1 GCA_014846205.1 Collinsella aerofaciens
CTTCAGACGCGGCACATACTTCTCTTCTGCCATTGTTCACTCCTTCTTGGGGTTTTAAGCACGGGGCGTGGCCACGGTGGGTTGTCCTCGTGCCTCCTGACTGCATCCGCGCCGCTCATGGCATTTTGCGGTTTGGACTCGACACAGCAGGAGCCGACAAAACAATCGGTACTATACGCGCATCGGGAGCGTATTTCCAGAAAAACCTCGTCTGCCTGCACAACTCCACAACTCCCCCGCACAAATGCGTCCGCATGCGACGGAGGAAAACGGATCCCTTGGCAGTTGCGGTGAAATATGGACTGTTTTGGCTAGAACGTGCCGCTTACTTGAGCGTGATGCACGAGGCGAGGACGTTGGCGTAGTCTTCCGCCGGCATGCCAAAGGCGTCGTCTGCTTCCACTCCGCTTTCGGTGTTTTTATTCGGATGTATCGACCCGCCATGAAGCCAGACGACATGCCCGTTTGATGTCTTGCCAAGATCTTTGGCGAAAGCGCCATCACAGATCGCATTTCCAACACTTGTACCGCTGATGATGCGGAAATTAGCAGGGTAATCTAAATTATTGGTACCTGCTCGAGAGACATTTACGAACAAGCAGTCGAGGTAGCCAGTAGTTGTGGTGATTTTAAACTCATCAATCGGGAACCAGTCTGGCAAAACCATCGTGTAATCATCGGTTTCGATGGTTCTTGCCTGCCTTGCCTCTTCTGCCTGGCGCTTGGCCTCTTCCTCGGCTTGCTTGTCGGCTACGGCTTCATCGCGGCGCTTGGTTGCGGCCTGTGCCAACGCGTCGGCATCAAAGGAAAAGCCCGCCTTCTTGGCGTCCGCGTCTTCCTCGGCGTACTTCTTGGCGGCGGCAATCTCGTCGTCGGTCACCTCGGTTGCCTCGACCGGAGCGAGCGAAACGTTGCCGGCATCGATGCTCTTTTTGCCCTCTGCCTTCTTGCTAACCTTGACGTCGACCTTTTCGCCCGGCACGGCGTAGATGGTGCCGTCGGCTGCAATGGGCGAGGCTGCAACCTCGGCCTTATAGCTGCCGCGACGAAGCTCGACGCCCGCTCCCGTGCTGTCGACATAGCGAACGACGTCGACCTTCTTGCCGCGTGCCTCCTTGCCGGTGATGTGCAGCGGCAGCCTGCTCGCGCCGGCCGATGTGTCCCACCCCTCGGCCGAGACCGTAAACAGCACGGCGTGCTTTGCGGCGAGGGCCTCTTGCTCGGCAGCCTCGCGCGCCTGCTCGGGTGCATAGATACCAAAGTAATAACCGGCCCCGCCACCCACGGCGAGCAGCGCCACTACGACGGCCGCGATGATGAACGGCTTCTTGGAACGCTTGGGGCTGGACGCGACCGCCTCGGCCGCCATATCGACTTGCTGCGACCCGGTAGGTGTTGCGACATCAACGGGCGAGGGGTTCGCCCCTCCCGTTTGCGCTTGATCATCTGGTGCGACGGATGCGCCGCATACGGCGCAGAACTGGGCTCCGTCCTCGATTTTCGACCCACAGTTTCGGCAGAACATCTAAGCTCCCCCTCGTTCGACGCCCGTTCAAGGCGGGCATGCTTGAGCGCCCACGCGCATGGCGGAGCGCAATCTCTTCTAAGCATATGCTAGGAGCGAACTGCCAAACGTTGTTGCGCAACATTGCTGGGTAAAGCCTCAGCATCCGGCCATCCCCAAATAAGTTGCGGTGGAATAGGGACTGTTTGACGGCTTAACAGGTTTAAACAGTCCCTATTTCACCGCAACTTATTGATGGGGATGCGATTAGCGCTTGCGAGGGACGAGCCTGGTGCGGCGCAGGTGGATCATCTCGGCGGCGATGGAGATGGCGATCTCCTCGGGGTCCTCGGCCTCGATGGCAACGCCGATCGGCAGGTGCAGCTCGTCGATCTGGTCCTGCGTAAAGCCCTCCTGCTCCAGGCGGGCACGCACAAAGGCCGTCTTTCGGCGCGAGCCCAGGCAGCCCAGGTAGGCGGGCTTGGCGCGCATCGCCTGAATCACCACGTCGATATCGGACTTGTGGCCTGCTGTGGCCACGACCACCAAGTCGCGCGGACCGATGGGACACAGCTCACTCAGATTCTTGTAATCGACCAGGCGACGATCGTAGACACCGGGCACCCATTCGGGCGTCAGCGTGCCGGGGCGGTCATCGCACGCCACAACGGCAAAGCCCGCCGCCGTGAGCACGCGCGCCGTCGCGGCGCCCACGTGTCCGCAGCCAAAGATGTAGGTCAGGCCCTCGGGGCAGAGCGTCTCGATGTGCGCCGGGGGAATCTCGGAGGCAGCGTTGGTGTAGGTGACCTTACTCCCCTCCTCCACCAGCGAAAGCTCGGGGCAGCCGTCAATGGTATGGCGCGATGCCCCGCCATGGTACTCGGCCACATCGCCCTCGAGCGCGCTCGCGATAAACGGCTCAAAGTCGATGACGAAGTCGCCGATGCGTCGATACGCCAAGACGTCGGCAATTTCCTGGAACAACGGCACCTGCGATACATCCAGGTGCAGATAGCACAGGCAGATGGCTCCGCCGCAGATCATGCCGGTATCGGAGTTCTCGCCGCCCATGGTGTAGCGGACCAGACGTGACTGTCCCGCGCTCAGGAGCTCGCGCGCCTCGTCCAGCGCAAAGAGCTCAATCTTGCCGCCGCCGATGGTACCCGCTTGGCTGCCATCGGCAAAGACGGCCATCCAGGCGCCCACGCCGCGCGGTGATGACCCTGCCGTGCCGGCAACTACCACCAGCTCGCACGTCTTACCAGCCTTCAGAGCGCCAAGCGCAGCATTCACCACATCGAGCTTTTCCATCGTCGCTTCCTATCCCTGAAATACACCGGTGAGCATGGCGAGCGCCTCGAGTACGCCGCCGCCGACCGACGTCGCCTTGTCCGAAATATAGTTGATATAGCTGGCATCGCCGCGCGGGTCGACGTCGGCACATTTAAAGCCTTCGGCCACCTGAACGCCGTCGGCCAAAAGGCCGCGCAAGCAGCCGTCAATCTGCGTGATCATGGGAGTATCACCCGCATACCCAACACACTCGCCGGCACTCACGATGTCGCCGATCGCGCGGTCGGACCGAAACACGCCGGCGCCGGGACTGTGGATAACGCGCTCCTTGCCATAGCCGGCGATGACACCCGGCACGCCCGTATTGGGCTGGGGCGAGCCCTGGGTGATGACGCGGCCGAGGAAATGGCCGCGCATGGTCTCGACCACGGCGTCGCAATCGACCGGCGCGGTAAAGCCCGGCCCCACGGCGATGACGGCAGGCGCCATGTCGCGCGTGGTGCCCAGGTTGCGCTTGGCCAGAATCGCGTCGACCACGGCAGCGGGTTTAAGCTCATCGAGCATCTTGGCCTGAGGGTCCACCACGACGGCGACGTCTCCGGCCTCGGTAATTGCAAGCGCCTCTGCTGGCGTCTGCGCCAAGCGAGCGCGAATGCCCTCGACCTGGGCCTCGCCCAGGCGAATGGCCTCGCAAAAACTGATTGTGCGACGGATGCACGTGGGAACCGCGATATCGGCCATGACGACCGACACGCCGGCGCGCACCAGACGAGCAGCCACGCCCGTGGCGATATCGCCTGCGCCGCGAACATAAACGAGCATTCCCGGGGCACCTCCCTGTGCTACGGTTTGAGCAGAGCAAAAGCGGTTCTGCCGCTACGCTAATGATTATTTCTTATCACAGCATTATACGGCGGTGAACAGATGGAAACGGTTAACGGCAGCCTTGCCTCCACGCTCAAGATTGAGCCGGGCATTACCGCGATTATTGGCAGCGGTGGTAAGTCGACCCTGCTAAAGACGCTCGGCCTTGAGCTTATGCGCGCCGACGGCCGCGTGCTCCTCTGCACCACCACGCACATGTTTCCCGTCGCCGGCGTGCCATGGGACGGGTCGAGCCGTCGCCTGGACGCCGCGCCCTGGAAGCCAGGTGCCTTACACGCCCCAGGCTGCACCTGCGAGGCATGCGCGAGCATGAGCCGCGGAAGTATCTGCCAGGCAGGCGTCTTGGACCCGGAGACAGGCAAGCTCTCCGCCCCCGCCGAGCCGCTCGACCAGCTGGCGCAGCGCTTTGACTACGTCCTGGCCGAGGCGGACGGCAGCAAGCGGCTCCCGCTCAAGGTGCACGCCGCCTGGGAGCCGGTCGTTCCCGCCGGCACGACCAACATCATCTGGCTCGTCGGCGCCTCGGGATTCGGCAAGCCCATCAACGAAGCCGTCCACCGCCCCGAGCTCTTCTGCGAGCGTTGCGGCTGCGAGCTCACCGACATCGCCACGCCCGAGCGCGTCGCCCAGGTGCTCAATGCCGAGATGCAGGCGCTGGATCTCGGCACCGCACGCATCATGCTCAACCAAGTCGACACGCTCAGCGAACCCACGATGGCCGATCGCTTTGAGGCAGCTCTCGACCGCCTCATCGTCGCCACCAGCCTCAAATAGCTGGCGCTGCCCCAGCAGGCCTATAAGTTGCGGTGGAATAGTTCCTGAAACGGCCTATTTGGCGGCTAAACAGGAACTATTCCACCGCAACTGCGGAGGGAAATCCGGTGATCTTCCTGTTAGCGGGGCACGTAGCGGCCGGGTTGGGCTCCGGTGGGCTCGCCGTCGCGCGCTGCCAGCACACCGTTCACAAACACGGCCTTGGCGCGGCCATGTGCCTCAAAACCCTCGAGCGGCGTGTAGTCCACGGCCTGATGCTGCGTCGCGGCACTGATCGTCCAACGCGCGCACGGATCCCACACGCACACGTCGGCATCGGCACCCTCGGCAAGACAGCCCTTGCGCGGATACATGCCAAAAACGCGCGCCGGATTCTCGCTCATCAAGCGGCACAGATCCTCGGGACCCAGCTGCCCCTCAAAGCTCGTGGCAATCGCAACGGGGCGATGCTCCACACCGGGCCCGCCGTTGGGAATCGCGCGGAAATCATCGCGTCCTCGGTCCTTTTGCCCGTGCAGGTTAAAGCTGCAATGATCGGTCGCAATAGTATCGATCTCGCCAGCCACAAGCGCCTCGCGCAGCGCGGCACGGTCACCGGCATGGCGCAGCGGCGGACTCATCACATACTTGGCACCCGCAAAGCCGTCCTCGCCCTGCTCCAAATAGCAAGTATCGTCGAGCATCAGATACTGAGGGCAGGTCTCGACATAAATATTCTTCTGCCCGCGCGCCTTGGCAGCACGAATGGCCTCGAGCCCCAGCTTAGTCGAAAGGTGCACCACGTTGACCGGAGCGTCCCCGGCCAAGTGTGCCAGATACAGCAGGCGGCTCACGGCCTCGGCCTCACACACATCCGGACGGCTGAGTGCATGCCCCTCGGGCCCGTGGATACCCTGCTCGTACACGCGCTTCTGCAGTTCATTCACCAGCGTGCCGTTCTCGCAATGCACGCACAGTATGCCGCCCAGGTGCTTGAGCTCCTCCAGCACCTCGAGCGTCTCGGCATCGTCCAAGCGCAGGTGGTCGTAGGCAAAGTAGGTCTTGAACGACGATACGCCCGCCTCGCGCATGGCCGAAAGGTCGGCACGGTTGCGCTCGTTCCACTCGGCGAGTGCCATATGAAAGGCGTAGTTGGCCGTGCAGGTTCCGTCGGCGCGGCGATGCCACTCGGCAAGGGCGTCGGGCATGGTCACGCCGCGATCGGCCGTCGCGTAGTCCACGATGGTCGTCGTACCGCCACAGGCAGCCGCACGCGTACCGGTCTCAAAGCTATCGGCCGTCCAATCCATGCCAGTCCAGCACTGCATGTGCGTGTGGCCGTCGATAAAGCCGGGGAACACCCAACAGCCCGCGGCATCCTCGACGGTATCGCCCTCGGCCGGCTCGATTGCCGCGGCAATCCGCACAATCTTGTCGCCCTCCATGGCAAGATCGGCGCGGCGAAGTCCCTGGGGCGTCACGAGCGCGCCGTTTTTGATGATGATCATTATTGCTCCTTATTGATTGATGCAGTTGGCCACGCGATCAAAATATGAGCAGGCGGCGATATGCTCCGTTATGCGTTGCTGTCCCTTGGCGGTATCGACGTCCCACAGCTCGTAGGCACGCGCCTCGACCAGCACCACGTCGGTACGGTCCTTGAGGATCGAACCGCC
>RKAY01000031.1 GCA_014846205.1 Collinsella aerofaciens
TTGCAACGTAGGATTCCAGCCCAGTACCCGTGCTCTCAGTCTTTTTTGGCACAGATTCTCCCTTCATAGTCCACAGGACTCAATACTTTAGCACACACAGTGACGTCTATACCCAAAAAGAGGTCTGGATATAGGTGAGAATACGCTGGTTGACCACAACATCTAGGCCTGGTCGGCGCTCGCAGTCTCCAAACCGATCAAACGGAACGGGTCGGCCACGCCGCCAATCGACTTTTCGAGCTCGCGCTGACGCTGCGTGTCCTGCACCGCCTGCATGGTCAGCACGCGCCGCGCCTCGTCATCGAGCGAATGGTCCCGGCGCAGCTTAGCCTGCGCGGAGCGCATGCGGCGCTTGATGGTGTAGAGCTCGAGTGTGTCAAGCATAAAGACGATGTTCGTCTCGGTGGGGTGCTTGCTCGTCGCCGAGATACGCCCGGCACTCACAAGCGTTGCCGCCTCGGGACACACCGAGCGCGCCGCATCCATGCAGGCCGCAGGATCGGTACCCGGGGGCGTCGCCAGTACGGCCCATGCAATCGACTCGTGGCGCGGGTCGACCCACTCGATGGAGCAGATGCGATCGGCATACGTACGGAACAGGTCGGGGTAGCTGGTGAGCATCGTCAGCAGCTCGCGCTCCCCCGCCAGCGACTTCCGCTCCAGATCGGTGAGCACGATCGGCATCGCCGGAGCCGCGGGGTCAGCCGAAGCATCGGAAACCGAAATCGCACCATCCATCCCCGCCGGCACATCAATCGGAGGCAGGTCGTCGGCAACCTCTGCCGGCGCGGCACCATAGGCATCGAGCGGAACGTAGTCGTACGGCTCCTCCTCGACCGGCGCAGAGACCGGCGGCGTTGCGCCCGACGCCCAAGCGCCGCGAAGCGCCCCCTGCGAACCAGACGCCCGACCACCTGCGTTTTCGGAGCGCTCGGCCTGCGCCCTCTGGCGCTCATAGTTCTGCTCGCGGCGACGCTCCGCATCCTCGCGCTTGGCGACATCGCGAAACACGCGGCCCGAACTCGCGCGCACGGTCTCAAGGTCCAAACCCAACAGGTCGGCAATCTGGATAAAGTACGTGTCGATCATGTAGCTGTCGCGCAGCGGATAGATAAGTGTCAGAGCATCTTCCAGCGCCTTGGCGCGACCACCCGGCGTGGTAATATCGCTCGACTCCTGCAGCGAACGGTACACGAAGTCCATGAGAGGCTCGGCGGCGTCAATGCGTTTCTGCAGCTCATCTCCGCCGTGCGCCGTAATGAACTCCATGGGATCGTTACCGTCGGGCAGCACCACGCAGCGAAGGTCCATCGAATCCTGCTCGATAAACTGAATCGCGCGTCGGGCAGCCTTCTGGCCCGCGGCATCACCGTCAAACATGTAGACGATGCGCTTGGCAAAACGGGTGAGCGTCTTAACATGATGTTCCGTCAGCGCCGTGCCCAGCGTGGCGACGACGTTTTTGATCCCCGCCTCCCAGCAGGCGATGCAGTCGGTATAGCCCTCAACCACGATGGCTGTATCTTGCGCGACGATAAACTCCTTGGCCCAGTTAAAGCCATAGAGGTTTCGCTTTTTATGGAACACGCTCGTCTCGGCGGTATTGAGGTACTTAGGCTGACCATCACCCATGATGCGCCCGCCAAAAGCGATGTTATGCCCCTGCTCATCAAAGATAGGGAACATCACGCGGTCGTAAAAGCGGTCGGCAAGCTGTCCGCGCCCGCGGCTGACAGCCACGTTGGCGTCGATCATCTCCTGCGGGGTAAAACCCGCCTGCGACAGATGAGCCACCAGCATGTTGCGACCCGGCGCAAAGCCCAGACAGTAGCGGCGACAGACGTCGCCGCCCATTCCGCGGCTGGCAAAGTACTCACGCGGACGGCCGTCCTTACCGCGCATGAGCATGGTGTGGTAGAACTGAGCCGTCTCGGCGCATAGTTCGTAGATGCGGGCGCGCTTGGTGCCACGCTCGCGACGGGCACCGGTATCGTGCAGCTCGATGCCGGCACGATCGGCAAGGTAGCGTATCGACTCGGGAAAGCTCAGGTTTTCGCGCTTCATAATATAGGTGAAGACGTCGCCGCCCTCACCGCAGCCAAAGCAATGCCACACCTGCGTGGCAGGGATAATGTGAAAGGACGGCGTCTTTTCGCCATGGAAGGGGCAGCAGCCCCAAAACTCGTGGCCTCGGGGCTTGAGCTCAACCGTTTCCTGCACGATGGCGACCAGGTCGGACGCAGCGCGTACCTGGTCTTTCTCCTCATCGCTAATCATGGATGCTCACCCCCTGCTCACCCAAGTTGTGGCGAATATCGTCAATATTGCCCTCGACGGTCGCGATCAACTCGTCCAGCGAATCGAACACGCGCGAGGGACGCAGCCAGCGCGTAAACGCCAGCGAGACGGACGCACCGTACAGGTCACCCGTATACCCAATTAGATTAGCCTCCAGATGCGCCGAGGCGGCATCGTCGGCATACGTCGGCGGCAGGCCCACGTTTACCGCAGCGGGCCATACGGTATCGCCGACCAGCACCAGACCCTCATAGACACCATCGGCAGGCACCTGAATGCCATCGGGCACCTGAATGTTTGCCGTGGGAAAGCCCATGTCAGAGCCCTGATGACGGCCACCGGCGACCACGCCGCGCAGCATGTACGAACGACCGAGCAGCTCGGCGGCAAGTTCGACATGACCCTGGCGCAGCTCCCGGCGAATACGGGTAGCGCAGATCGTCTGGCCATCAACGCACAGCAGCTCGTGGCCATAGACATCAACACCGCGCTCGGCACCCCATACCTGTATCTCGGCAACGCCCGAAGCTCCGCCACGGCCGAGTCTAAAGTCGCTGCCCACGCGAATCGAGCGGATGTCGACGACGCGCGACAGCAGTGAGAGAAAACCGACATGATCGAGTGCCGCCACCGCAGGCGTAAAAGGAACGGCGACAACCGCATCGACCCCGGTGAGAGCCAGGGCATGCAGGCGGTCGGCCGTCGTCATCAGTTTTTGAGCAGGCGAAGGACTCACCACGACGTCCGGATCGGGATCAAAGGTGACCACGACCGCACGGCAGTTATGGGCACGGGCGTCGCGCACCACCGCGTCAATAAGTTCGCGGTGTCCCCGATGCACGCCATCGAACACGCCGATGCCAATCGAGGCGGCGCCTAAACGCCCGCACCCATCAAACGCGGCGGCGGGAACGATGCGCGCCTCGCCCGACTCGCCCGCGAAAAAGATACGCGCGAGCTCGTGGGGGGTCAGCATCATCGAACACCGCCGATTGCCTGCGGAAACACGTGCTCCATCACAAACCGACCGTCCTCAATGTGGGCAAGCGCCTTGAGCCCACCATCGAGCACCAGCGCAAACGGCGCCTTCGAAGCATCGAAGTCGACAAGCGCACGCTCAACGGGAATGCGTCGGCCGCAGAGCAGGTCGTCGGCAAGGTTTCCCGGCAAATCCACACGTGTGGCGCCCAGAGCCGCGATGGGGTCCAAAGCAAAGCCAGCCGCAGACTCGGGAGAAAGTTCCTCCACCGCATGACAGACGCCAATGGAAACCACGCCGGATGCCGTCCGGCGTAGCGCGGAAATGTGCGCGGCGCTATCGCACGCACGACCCAGATCACGAGCGAGCGCGCGGATATAGGTGCCCTTGCTCACCGAAAACGCCACGGTCCAAACACAGGCATCGCCCTCGCCGCTCATGGCGATCAAGTCGGCGGCGTACACCTCGACGGGACGCGGGGGCAGGTCGACGGCATTGCCCTCACGAGCAGACTTGTACGCGCGAACGCCGTTGACCGAGATGGCCGAGAACGCCGGCGGGACCTGCATCTGCGGCCCCAGCATGGCAGCCAGCTGTTCACGGGCGTAGGCCATGTCGTGCAGCTCGGGGGCAACGGAAACGGTGCGAGTGGCCTCGCCCTCCGCATCGTCGGTATTGGTCTCGACGCCAAACGAAATGTCGGCTACGTAGCTTTTCGTGTCGAGGGTGAGCATGCCCAGCAGACGCGTGGCCTGGCCCACACCCACCACCATGACACCGGATGCCATGGGGTCGAGCGTGCCGGCATGACCGACACGCCGTTCGTGGAGGGCGCGTCGGCACTGCGATACCACATCGTGGGATGTACAGCCCACCGGCTTATCGACGGCGAGCAGCATATTCAGTTGAGAAGGCGTACGACGAGCCATGTACCATCCAAAATGTTAGAGCTCGACGGTCACCGAAGCGGGATCCTCCCCCACCAGCTCGGCCAGCATGGGAAGTGCCACGGCGAGCGTCTCGCGAATCGTTCCGTTGTTGGTAAAGCCGGCGGCGGCATGATGCCCGCCACCGCCAAAGTTGGCAGCGATCTCGGACACATCGAGGTCACCCTTGGAGCGCAGGTTGCCGCGCACCTTGGTATCGCCGTCGATGCCCTTTAGGAACAGACAGACCTCGACGCCCATCACCGAACGCACCACATCGACCAGACCGTCACATTCATCCGAGGTAACGCCGCAGGTCTCAAGGTCGCTCTGGAAGGCATAGCTATACGCCACGCGCCCGTGCGCGACCGTCTTAATACGGCCCATGACAATGGACTTGAGGTGCAAAAACTCGACGCGCATGCTCTGATAGACCTCGAGCGCGACACGAGCCGGATCGGCACCATGTGCTACCAGGCGCGAAGCGGCGTGGAACGCGGCAGCATCGGCATTCTGGTACTGGAAACGACCGGTATCGGTCACCAAGCCGCACAGCAAGCAAGTCGCGACGCCATCACGGGCGACGATGCCGCAATTATCCAAGAAACGGTCGATGATCATGGCGCAGGCCGCGGCATCGACACGCCTCAGGCTCAGCTCGGTAAACTCCTCGCGCGCCGGATGGTGATCGAAGCACACCACATGCTTGGAGCGACGAAGTACCTCAGCCGAGTTGTTAAGGCGCTCGACGACCGGCACATCCACCGAGATAAACAGGTCCGGATTGCCGGTGTACGCAGATGCGGGCACCAGAGAATCGGCGCCCTCCATAAAGCGGTAGATGCGCGGCACCGGATCATCGTCTGCCAGCAGCAGCGCAATGTCCTTGTTGGGGAAAAACTTCATAAGCGATAAGCCCAGACCCAGCACGGAGCCCAGGGCGTCACCATCGGGAGACGTATGTCCCGAAATCGCAATGGAGGACGCACCCTCGATGAGTTCGAGGATGCGTCGCGTAATATCTGCAGACTCGCCAGCGGCGAGATCAGCGGAATTAGTCATCTAAAGCTGCCTCCTGGGCGGCATCCGCTATGGGATAGCCGTCCTCGTCCTTTTCGATCGCCAGCGTGGCCGGTACGTTTTCCAGCGCACGCGTGATGCGCTCGGCCTCATCGGTCGAGCGATCGATGCGAAAATCGAGCTCGGGCGTGACACGCCAATCGAGTGAGCGGGCCAAGAGGCTGCGAATGCGGCCCTTGGCGCTGGCGAGCGCCTCCATGACCTCATCGTATCGGCTCGCATCGCACGAAACGTACACGCGCGCAAACGAACGGTCCACCGCGACCTCGACCGCAGTCAAGGTGACCAGGTCGAGGCGCGGATCGGAAACCTCAAAGAGCAGGATATAACCGAGCTTCTCGCGAAGCTGCTCGCCTAGTCGGCGGGTTGCCTGCGTTTGCTTCATAGCGCTACCCCCTACTCGGTACGGGCAACCTGGTCGATGCGGTAACCCTCGATCTGGTCGCCGGGCTTGATGTCCTGGAAGTTCTCCAGGCCAATGCCGCCCTCGGAACCGCTCTTGAGGCTCTTGGCCTCATCCTTGTAGTGGCGCATCGAGGCGATCTTGCCGTTGAAGACCACGATGCCGTCGCGCACCAGGCGCACGGAATCGGTCGCGGCGATCTCGCCCTCTTCGACGCGGACACCAGCAGCGATGCCGACTTTGGGCACCTTGAAGGTGTCCAGGACGGTCGCGGTACCCGTGGAGACCTCGACCTCGGTGGGCTTGAGCATGCCGATACGGGCAGCGTCGAGCTCCTCGAGGCACTTGTAGATGACGTCGTAGCAACGGATCTCGACGCCCTCGCGCTCGGC
>RKAY01000050.1 GCA_014846205.1 Collinsella aerofaciens
CGGCAAGCACACCGAGATTGTCTATCTTAAGGACATCACGGGGGTCAACAGGATCAAGGGCCGCGACGTTTTCCTACGTAACAGGCTGTTGACTGCTTGTGTCTTTAGCCTGAGCAGCCGTGCGAAGGCCCAGGAATTCGTCAACGTGCTCAATATGGTGATGTGACCGGGCGCCTTTGAACACAAAAAACGGGATGCAAGGAGTCGCACCTTGCATCCCGGCTGAGCTAAAACGGCGCTGCTGCATGCCGTTGGAGCTTTAGCGCTTGATCTCGATATCGTCGAGCTTGACATCCATGGCTTCGGTCTTGGCTTCGGCGATGTCGTCGGCAAATTCCAGAGACTTCATCATGGTCTCGACGGCGTCCTTGTGCTCCTCGACGTTGTCGATGCGCACGTACACGCTGCCGACGCCTGCTTCGGTCAAGTACTCAGTCGTCACGCCGCCCGAGTGTGTATAGGAGGCGTTGCGCCAAGTCTTGCCGTTGTACTTGACAGGGTCATTCTCGGTCCACTCAAAGTTGGCCTTCCATTTGGCCTCGTAGTCGAACGGCTCGTCGGCGTTCTTATCAGAGTCGAAGACAGGGATGAGGCGATCGCTGGCGCGCTCGCTCTCGGTGAACTTAAGTTGGGCCCTGTCGGCGGTATCGCCTGCGACGTCCGTGATTTCGACGCCCTCGGGAACCTCGACTTTAAACCAAATGAAGTCGGTCCTCATATCCATGGCCGGCTTTTCTGTGCTGCCACCGCTGCTGCCGGTAGCGCCGCCGCTTCCGCTACAACCCACCGGGGCAACCGCGGCAAAGAGACTGATGCAGAGGGTGAGAATCGCCAAGGCCTTCTTTTTCATGGTCGTGTCCTCCGCTATCTGCAACCGCCCATGGATTACCTGCCTTTACTGTACGCGCGGACGGCTCGCTAGGGTGGGTCATGTGTCCCATGTTTGCGTGTGCGGTCTTGCCGCAAGGTGGGCCTGGCGCTGGGCAAGCGTGCGGATTGGTTGATTCTCCCAATGTTGCGCAACAGCGATGCCGGCTTAGGGTTTTAAACTTGGCTGTGACAAAAGCTAAACAACGAAAGGTCGAACGATGTTCTGTCAAAAATGCGGACAGCAAGTTCCCGATGGATCGATGTTTTGCACGCATTGCGGGGCGTCGCTGGCTGGCGGTTCCGTGCCGACGCCTGCGGGCGCTGGTCCTTCCTCTGCCCCGGGCCTAACCCAATCGATGCCGCCGGTCGCGCCTGCGCCTCAAAAGCCCAAGAGCAAAGCTCCGATTGTCATCGCGGTGGCGTGTGCCGCCGTGGTACTCCTTGGGGGCGGCACGGTGTTTGCGCTCGCGATGCTTAACGGGTCCAAGAGCTCCGACACGCAAATTTCGGTGATCGATACCGGGTCTTCGGACGAGAAAGATTCTTCTGCCAAGAAGAAGAGAGACAAGTCCAAGGCCAAGGAGTCTTCGTCGTCGGATGACAAGGCCGTTTCCGAGGACGAATCGGCATACTACGGCTCGGACGATTCGGACGATTACCTAACCGACGTGCAGACGTACACAAACGACCTTCACCCTTATAGCATGTCGATTCCCAATCGCTTTGAGATGGAAGATACTCCCAGCGGCAGCGGCGCCAGGTATAAGGATCCGGAGACGGGCTTTGTAATCAACCTGTTTGGCTACGTCAACATTAACGAAGAAACCGCACACGAGATGTTCGTCGACGCGGACACCTCGGGCAAGGCCGACCTCTATACTGCAGAGGGCGACAACTGGTACGTGGTCTCTTGGCGCGAGGACGATACGATCATTTACGAAAAAACGATCGTCACGGATTCGACGATTGCCACGGCGCATTTGGAGTACTCGACTGCAAACCGCGATATGGGGTCGAAGATTATCGACACACTGCTGCCGACGTTCCAGGTGGACTAGGCGCCCGTGCCTATAGCCGGCAATCGGAAACACCGATAGCCAGAGCTCCTGACAGCCTTTGTCTTATGGGTTAGACTGGGCTTTAATAAAACCGATGAATGGGACAACCGCTTCCTGGCGTCGTTGTCCCATTTTTTTATTATGCGTGCGGCCCGTGGTGGCCGGCGCGGTGGGCAGAGGTGTTTCGATGAGCCAAGAGATGATGGATAAAACCTGCCGAGGGTTTGCCGAGGCGCTTGCCGCGCGTGAGCCGGTTCCCGGCGGCGGTAGCGCGAGCGCCTTTGTAGGCGCGCTGGGCGCTTCGCTGTGCGGGATGGTCGCTCGCTATGGGGCGACCAATCCCGCGCTTTCCGATCGCGCAGACGATCTGACGCGCGCATTTGCCCAGGCAGACGAGCTGGCGCAGGAACTTGTGGGTCTGGTCGCCGAGGACGTTCGTGCGTACGGCCAGGTGTCGGCGGCATACGGTATTCCGCGCGATGATCCGGCTCGACCCGCGACGATTCAAGATGCGTTGCACGTGGCGGCCATGCCACCGTATCGGATCATGGATGCCTGCGGGCGCGCGCTGGCGCTGCTCGAGGACATGGCGGACAAGGGCTCGCGCCAGCTGCTCTCCGACGTGGCGTGCGGTGCCGTGTTCTGCCGCGCGGCCATGCAGGGCGCGAGCTTGACGCTCTTTGCGAACACCACGTCTATGAAGGATCGTGTCCGCGCCGAGGAGCTCGAGGCGGCGTGCGATGAGCTGCTCGATACATGGTTGCCGCGCGCCGATGCGCTGGCGCGCCGTGCCGCCGATGCCGCAAGGAAGAGGGGATAGCCATGACTGAGCTGTTGAAGGGTGCTCCCGTCGCCCGTGCTTTGACCGAGGAGCTCGCTGCTCGTTGTGCTGTTCTGCGCGAGCGCGGCGTTGTGCCGACGCTGGCCATCGTTCGCGTGGGCGAGCGCGAGGACGACCTATCCTACGAGCGCGGTGCCCTCAAGCGCTGCGATAAGGTTGGCATTGAGGCTCGTCGCATTTTGCTTCCTGCTGATGTTTCGCAGGATGAGCTGCTGGCGACTATTAAGGACATCAATGCCGACTCGGCCGTTCACGGCTGCCTGATGTTTCGCCCGCTGCCCGCCGGCCTTGACGAGGATGCAGTTGCCGCGGCACTCGATCCCGCCAAGGACGTTGACTCCATGACGCCGGCCTCGCTGCTTACCGCGCTTTCGGGGCGAGGCGAGGGTTTTGCTCCTTGCACGGCCGAGGCCGTGCTGGCATTGCTGGATCATTACGGTGTTGAGCTGGATGGGGCCAAGGTCGCGGTCGTCGGTCGATCGCTGGTGATTGGCCGTCCGGTTGCCGCCATGCTTACGGCTCGCAATGCCACGGTGACGACGTGCCATACGCATACGCGCGACTTGGCTGCCGAGTGCCGTTCTGCCGACATTGTTGTTGCCGCGGTTGGACGTGCGCGCACGATTGGCGCGGATGCGGTTCGCGAGGGCCAGACGATCATCGATGTGGGCATTAACTGGGACGAGGTCGCCGACAAGCTGGTCGGCGACGTCGATTTTGATGCTGCGGAGCCGATCGTTGGCGCAATTACTCCCGTGCCGGGTGGCGTGGGCGCTGTAACGACGGCGATTCTCGCCAAGCACGTGATCGAGGCGGCGGAGCGTGCATCGAAATAGGCGTTTTGGGCTGTTTGAGGGGTTAGCCATATACCACGTGGTCAAAAAACGCCATATTTGAGTACTGTTGCCAAGATAATCACATATGTTTTATGCCTTTTGGACTCCCTAACGATATTCATTCTCGTTAGGGAGTCCATTTTATTGAACCTATGGGGAATAACGTTGTCTTGCTTTTGGACAAATGGGGATTTTCAGCACTCATTACAAGGTAACTTGCTGCTACTAAATTGGTGACAGTACTCATAACTGACATTTTTTGGCCACAGAGGCTACCGGGGCGGCGGTTTCGCTCTTTTTGCGCCGAAGCGATACACTGTTGCCGTTTGATTTCTTCGTTCAAGGAGGATGCGCATGCCGTGCACAACGATTTTGGTTGGTAAGAACGCGAGCTACGACGGGTCGACGCTTGTCGCCCGCAACGAGGACTCGTCCAACGGGGTGTTTGAGCCCAAGCGCATGCGCGTGGTGCATCCCGACGAGCAGCCGCATGTCTACACGAGTGTTCTGAGCCACCTGACCGTTGAGCTGCCCGACAATCCCATGCGTTACACAAGCGTCCCCGACGTTGTCCCGGGTCATGGCATTTGGGCCGAGGCCGGCTTCAACGAGCTCAATGTGGGCATGTCCGCAACCGAGACGCTCACCACCAACGAGCGCGTCCGCGGCGCCGATCCGCTTGTCGACTACGTGCCCGCCAAGGGCAACGAGGGCGAGGACGGCTATGTTCCGGCGCAGCCCGGCGGCCTGGGTGAGGAGGACATGGTGACCCTGGTGCTGCCGTACGCCAAGTCTGCCCGCGACGGCGTGCGCATTCTGGGCGAGCTGCTCGAGCGCTACGGCACCTATGAGAACAACGGCATTGCCTTTAGTGACGTTGACGAGATCTGGTGGCTCGAGACCATCGGCGGGCACCACTGGATCGCCAAGCGCGTGCCCGATGACGCCTATGTGACCATGCCTAACCAGCTGGGTATCGACAGCTTTGACCTGGACGATGCCGAGGACGACCAGGCCGATCACATGTGCTCTGCTGACCTGCGCTCCTGGATGGCCGAGTGGCATCTGGACCTGACGCTGGGCGTCGAGGGCGACGGTCCGGCGACGGTCTTCAACCCGCGCGAGGCCTTTGGCTCGCATAGCGACAGCGACCACGTCTACAACACGCCGCGTGCCTGGTACATGCAGCGCTGCCTCAACCCCAGCGATGTGTGGGACGGTCCCGATGCCGACTACACGCCCGAGAGCGACGACATCCCCTGGAGCCGCGTGCCCGAGCGCAAGGTGACCATCGAGGACATCAAGTACGTGCTTTCGAGCCACTACCAGGGCACGGAGTACGATTGCTACGGCAGTAAGGGCACGCCCGCCACGCGCGGTGCCTATCGTCCCATCGGCATCAACCGCAACAGCCAGCTCGCCGTGTTGCAGCTGCGTCCCTATGCGCAACCTGCCTACCGCGCCGTGCAGTGGATGGCGTTTGGCTCCAACTCGTTTAACACGCTCGTGCCGCTGTACGCCAACGTCGAGACCATGCCCGAGTACTATGCCGACACGCAGGCTCGCGTGACGTCCGAGAACTTCTACTGGGCAAATCGCCTGATCGGTGCTTTGGCCGATGTTCGCTTCCATGAGTGCGGTCGCGCGGTCGAGGACTACCAGGAGAAAGTCGGCGGTATGGGCCACAAGCAGATTCACGACGTTGACGCTGCCGTGGCCGCGCTGCCCGAAGCCGAGGTGCCCGCCGAGCTCGCCCGCGCCAATGAGGAGTTTGCCGAGCGCGTGCGGGTGGAGACCGATGCCCTGCTGGGCAAGGTCCTCTACACCACGAGCTGTGCCATGAAGAACTCCTTTGCGATGAACGACAATGTGAGATAAAACGCTTTGTCGCTTTCTTTCAATCTTGGGTACAAGAAGGACAATGCAGTTGTTCACGATTGGAGCCAACCATGGTTATGAAATTCGATCAGCTTGTTAACGGTGCCATCAACGTGGG
>RKAY01000070.1 GCA_014846205.1 Collinsella aerofaciens
TCGTCGAGCTCAAACTGCGTATAGCCGCAGGCGTTGATGATCGTTGCCCCGCATGCGTGCTGACGCTCGCGTTGAAAGTCGCGACCATAGCATTGGTGCACATGCCCGTGCACCATGTAGTCGGGATTCCAGGACTCGAGCGCCGTGTTAAAGCATTCGAATCCTCGATGCGGTAGATCATCCAGATCGCCCACGCCGGCGGCGGGCGCATGGGTGAGCAAGATGTCGCAGCCGCCGACCATCCTCACTTTGCGGGACAGCTTGCGCACGCGCTTGGCCATCTCGCGCTCGGTGTACATGTTGGCGCCGTCTCGGTAGCGCATGGAGCCGCCAAGCCCCGCAATGCGGACGCCGCGATATACGTACACGGTGTCTTCGACACAGATACAGCCGCCCGGTGCATGACGTGCGTAGCGGTCATCGTGATTGCCGCGCACGTAGATGAGCGGTTTGTTGATGACCGTGACTAAAAACTCAAGATAGTCCGGGTCCAGATCGCCAGCGGACAAAATCAGGTCGACGCCCTCAAAGCGCTCCTTGCGAAAGCACTCCCATAGGCATCGTTCTTCGGTATCAGCTATGGCAAGGATTTTCATAGGGCAGTAACTCCCGGCTCATCGTCGAGCTGCGGAATGGTGCCCACCACGTTGTCCGCCAGCCAGTCCATCTCGACGATTTGCGTGCTCGGCAGTGGGGGAAAGCCCTCGATCTGCACCACGCCGTCTTGGCTATGGAGCTCGCCGCCAAATGGATTGATGGAGCCCTCGACGATGCCATTGCGGAGGAGCTGAACAAGCTTGCGCGTCTGATAAGGCAGACCCGGAGCGTAGCGAATATCGATAACGCCTGAGCTCATGCCGTACCAGTAGTTGACGGCGCGAACCTGGCTGGCGTCACTGGTCTCATCCCAGGTGCCATGCAGCAGGCTTCGCACGATAAGCTCGTAGTATCGGCCCCAGTTCCATACCGGCATGGCAATGCCGGTAACCTTGCCATCGACCAGACGGTGTAGTCCGTAGGCAGTGGGGTCTTCGAGCGACTTTGACATGTCGGCGCCGGTCATGACGCTCACACCCTCGCGGCACATGGCTTCGGAAAGGCCTCCGGCGGGCACATCGCCCCAGGTCAGGATAATTTGCGCACGGGGGTCAAGCAGCGAGGCGCCAATCGCAAAGGCGTTGATCTCGCTGAGTGCGCCCGAGGCGAAGACCGACGCGTGGTAACCGATGCGGTGGTTGTCCGCCATGCTGGCGGCAAGGGCGCCCAGGAGAAACTTGGCCTCGTACATCTTGCCAAAGTACGAACGGACGCTTTGATGGGGAAGGCCGATAGAGCAGTTGAGGAACCGAACCCGGGGATACTCAACGGCAGCCCTGAGCGTGTATTCCATCAGGCGGTGCGAGGTCGAGAAGATGACGTTTGCTCCATGTTTGACAGCCGTTTCCACGGCGGCGTAGAACACGTCCGGATCGTGGCAGTTCTCGAACGCCTCGGTGCGCACGATACCGCCAAAGTGCTCATCGAGATACTGACGCCCTTGGTCGTGCAGGCTGTCCCAGCTCGACGTCGCACAGGGGAACTCATGGATAAAGGCGATGCGCAGGGGGTTGGCCGCCGAATAGACGGTCTTGCCCATAAAGAAGTTGAGCACGCCGGAGGTGGACTTAGCGGGCGACTCCTCCTCATCGACGCTCGGTGCTTCGACAAGATCGACCTTGTCCTCGTC
The DNA here is from genome assembly GCA_014846205.1 of Collinsella aerofaciens. The sequence continues at coordinate 1,727 of RKAY01000070.1, forward strand.
ATTTTTGCCGGCAATGACCAGCTCGCGCCAAATCTTGCACAGGCGGTTTACGACGATATCCGTTGGCGTATCCAGCAGACGGTCCTGGTTGTACACATTGAGGTATACGAGCATGGCGTCGGCGGGCGTGATGTCCAGGTGGTCGCCGCCTGCGCGAAGGTAGGCGCGCTTAAAGAGCAGGAAGGTGTGGCGCAGGTAGTCGATCTTTTTCTGCGGCCATTTTTCGGTAAGGTTCTGACCGAGCATCTTGGCGAGCGTCTCGTAGCTTCCCTCGCGCGAGAACTCGATCTCGTATAGGGGGCAGACGCGCCAAAACGCACAGAACTCACCGTACAGGCGGCTTTCGACGGAATCCCATTTGCCGGGGTAGAGACGGGTGACCTTAGCCGAAACCGTGGGAGCGTCCAGGAATTTGAGGACACTGACGCGCTTGTTGCCCTCCTGGACATAGAACCGATGCATGAATTCGGTGACGATGATGGGGTCGCGATAGCCCTCGGTTACCTGGATGTCGTAGAGGTTGGACCACTTGCGGGCAAACTCGGTGTTAAACGGCAGCAGGGGCATAAAGTTGCACGAAAAGGCGGACTGACGGCCTTTGGTGACCGTGCCGACGACCATTTCGAGCGGAATATCCCGCAGGCCGACGCTCTCTCGCTGACCTAAGGGGAGCTGGGCAACGAGGCTATCGAGGTCCGTAAGGTATGGATGCTCGCTTTGGCTGATGGCGCGTCGACGTCCTTGCTCGCCGCGCTTGCGTGCTTGACGATAGGCCTCTTCCATAGTTTTGCTCCCTTAGTCGTTTAAACAACTATATGAACCATGGTACCACGAATGAAAACCACCACAAAGGTGCCTGTCCTCTTTGTGGTGGTTTAGGCGATGATGGGGGCGATGGCGCGGATGCAGGCGTCGGCTGCCGTGAAGGTGGTGCTGTCGTCACTGACGATAAAGATGATCTTGCCCTTGATGCCAAAGTCGCCGATCTCGCTAAAGAGCACGTAGGGCTCCTTGTCAAAGCCCGAGATGGGAAGCACGGCGGCCTTGGTGGCGTCGGTGAGCTCATCAGCTAGCGCGTCGAGTGAAGCCCACTTGGAGGTGTCCTTGACCGCGACGGGCACAGCCACGCGCCCAAAGGGCATGAGATGCACGAGCGTGTTCTTGGAGATATTTGAGTTGGGGACGATGATGGTCTGCCCGCAGGCGTCCTCGATGGTCGTATGGCGCCAGGTGATGTCCTGGACCACGCCTGATACGCCACCGACCTCGATATTGTCGCCGGGCTTGATGATGCCCATAAAGGTTACCTGCATGCCGCCGATGAGGTTTGAGAGCGTGTCCTGAAAGCCCAGCGAGATGGCGATGCCGCCGACGCCAAGAGCGGCGACGAGGGCGTTTGCGTTAATGCCAAAGCAGTTGTCGAGGATAAAGCTGCCACCGATCATCCAGATGACGGCGCGCGCGATGTTGATGAAGATACTCGATGCGGGAAGCGGGTTGTCGTCTCGGTTAAGCAGATGGTGCAGGGTCTTGGATACGACCTTGGTGGCGATGGCGGTGCCTATTGCCAAGATGCCGGCCCAGATGATGTTGTGGACCCACCGTTGCTCAAAGAAATGAAGAATCGGTTCAAACAATTCCATGTGGGGAAAACCTCCTATGATCGTCCAACCATGATACCCGCCAAGAAGCCCGTCCGATCACATTCGGGCGGGCTTCTGTGCTCGATATAAGGTTTGCACGGCGGGGCTGCAAGGCCCGGCGGTGTAGCTTAGCGGCGGCGTTTCCAGATAATGCCGAGGATGATAACGATGATGCCGCCGATGAGGCATGCGCCGACCACGGCTAGCGTGCGGTCTCCCGTTACAGCAAGCTTGCCGGTGCTCTTCTTGGTGGTGACCTGCGTGGTCGTCGTGCCGGGCTTGGGTGAGGGCTCAGGCGTTGGGGTTGGATGGGGTGCGGGGCTCTCGGCGGAGACAAAGCTGATGGTGCCCGCGAGCGAGGCCATCTTGTTCTCCCAGTCGTCCTGCCCGATCAGTGCCCTCAGCGCTGCCTCGCACGTACCCCACTCGGTGAGCTTCTTGGCATTTGCGAAGGTGGGGAAGTCGGCCGTGTTGGTGATGATGTAGTTGTTGGTGGCGACGGTATAGGTCTTGGCGGGGTCGAGCGTGCTGCCGTCTTTGGTGAGCGTGGCACTCACGATGCGCTTGCCTTCAGACTGTGTCCAGTCGATTGTTACGTTGATGCCGCCAAAGGAAAGAACGCTGCCGGAGTCGTCGGGCCACTTGTACATGTCCTGGGCTTCCTGCTCGGTGTGGCCGGCTGCGACGTAGGCTTGCTGCTTCTCGTAACTGTCATTGCATTCGTCGCTAATTTCCAGCGAGTGCTCGAGCGCTGCGAGGAAGTCCGCGCCGGTCATGGCCCAGGTCTCCAAGGTGTTGCCGTAGGGCGAGATGGCGATGACGTCGCCGGCGGTCACGTTTCCCGCTGCGATGCCGCCGCGGATGCCGCCAGCGTTCTCAATAGCAAGGTCCGCGCTCGTCAGGTCAGGGTCCGCGCCCGTCAGGGCAAGATAGGAGCCGCAAATCACGTGGCCGATGGTCTGGGCCTTGGTGGTATCGCCCTCCTTGCTGGGGCGGAAATCGGTGGTGCGCACCATTTCCCAACCATGCGTGCCAGAGGCGTCCTCACCGTAAAAATAGTCGGCGGCGGATGTGCCGAGCACCTTGTTCGATTCGATTTTAAAGGCGTCGTCGAGTGGCTTGATCTTGTTATTGCGAACCTCATCAAGGATGTTCTTGTTGTTAGGGTCTGCCAAAAGGTCGTTCACGTCCTTGGCGGTGTAGAGCGTCTCGACGCTGTCGTCTGCAGGGACCGTGACCATGTCATCGTCGGTCGTCTCGGTGCCCTGGGTGTCGTACTTATAGGGAATAGAGAGCAGTCCCACCTCGGCAAAGGCACTGCCCGCCTCGACGACGCGGATCGGCTTGCCGTCGGCTCCCATTGCGTTTTCGTCCAAGTTGATGTGCTCATGGCCCGCGACCAGGGCATCGACGCCGGCGAGCTGCGCGGCAAAGGTCTTAGCGTTGAGCGTGTGCACAATGCAGACGATAACGTTGCAGCCCTCATTCTCGCGCAGCCGCTTGGCCTCGGCATTGATGGCGTCCGCCGCACCCGAGAACGACGTGCCCGCGACAAGGTCCGTGCGCAGTGAGGACCCCAGCGATTCATCCATGGCACCCACGACGCCGATCTTGATTTTGTAGTTGAACGTGGAGTGATCCTCGCTGTCCTCCCAAGCGCGGTCGAGCGTCTTGGTGATGCTCGAGCTCCATATGCCGTTCGAGGACGTTGCATTCGCGCAAAGCATGGCGAAGGGCGTGCTGGTGGCACTGTTGCCGGTCATGGTGCGGAGTTTGTCCGCGCCGTAACTCCAGTCGTGGTTGCCCGGCGTGGTCGCGTCGTAGCCGTCTGCATAGAAGGTGTCCATGAGCTCGGCGATGCTCTTGCCCTCGCTCATGGTGGCAAAG
>RKAY01000025.1 GCA_014846205.1 Collinsella aerofaciens
CAGCATGCCCATCGCGGCCATGGCCATGGGTGTCACCGCCATCGCCTCGCTCGTGCTGGTCACCGCGCCGCTCGCCCTGCTCGAGACCGAAAAATCGCGGCGCGTGAGCCTGCGCGAGGTCGGCCACCTGTTTGTCCAGTGCGCTCCGCTCTTTGGTGCACTGTTCCTGTTCAACCTCATCGAGAGCATGCCCAAGTTTGTGATGGAAGGCACGCTGGCCTATAAATACCAGCTGTACTTTAATGCCCTGTTCTTTCCGGCGCAGGCTATTTTGCTGAGCATCGGATTTGTCTATAAACCGCAGCTTTTGCGTCTGTCGAGCATTTGGGCGAATCCGCGCAAGCGTCGCCGTTTTGACTTGATTATTATTGCCGTTATGGCGCTGATCGTGGCCATCACCGGCGTGTGCGCCGCATTTATGGCAGGCCCCGGCATTCCCCTCATGAGCTTTATGTACGGCCTCAACTTTGAGCGCTACCGCACATTGGCGCTGTTGATGGTCGTCGCCGGCGGCGTAACCGCAGCCATCGATTTTATCTACGCCATTATCACGGTGCTGCGCCACGCTGGAGACGTCACCAAGATCTACTTGATCTGCTTTGCCGTGAGCGTGGTGCTCCCGGTAATCCTGATCAACCTGCTGGGCCTGATGGGCGCCGTGGTGAGCTACCTGGCGGTCATGGCCCTACTGCTGGTGTTGCTGATAATCGAGTACGCCCACATCCGCCAGCGCATCGAGCGCGACCGGAACCCATACGGCGCCTAATTCGAATCAATTTGAAGAAAAGAAACGTCGATGTTTTGGCACCGACAGCGAGCAGTCTCGAAGTGCCCCAGGTTGGCGCGAAAGAGGAGCGACGCGTACTTCTGTACGCGAGCGACGGTTTGAGCGACAAGATGGGGTGCTTCGGGGCTGCGCAGCGTCAACGTGACCGCCGTTCGGTAGAACGGCGGAACAAGGTTATTCTCCAGGCTTGATATTTGCGTAGAACTCCGCACCGTCGTCCAGACGCAGGATCCCGACGCGGCCGAACTCGGAGCCGGTGGCGGCGGCGCAGTCGATGTCGATGCGATCGGGAACGCCGGCGGTATCCTCGCCGCCCAAGCGCACGATCTGTCCACGCCCCGACTCCTCGTCGAGCCCCGCCAGGCCGCCTACCTCGCAATAACGCCCGAGCGACACCGTTGGCGTGTGACCGCTCACCACGACTGGACCCTTGCCCTGGGCAGAAAGCAGCCCCGTCGGCGCATCCCAATAGCCATGGCGAATCCACAGCAGGTCATCGGACGACTGCACGGCAAGCATCTGCTTCAGCAGTTCGCGATCGGCGCCAACCGCTCCGGCACCATCGGCACAATCCACGTCGTGTTCAAGCAAAAACGCCCGGGCCGCCTCGGTCTCAATACCGGCATGCACCAGCAGGTACGGGCGCTCATCGGTCTCGGCCACCGCATACAGCGGCAGCCCGGCCATCCAGCGCACAAGCTCCTCGTACGCCTCAAATTCCATGTCGTTAAGCTGCTCGCGCGTCGTCCAACCACCGTTGATATCCCATGTCTCGGCATCGAGCGGGTCCTGGCCAATAATGGCATCGAGCATGATTTGCTCATGGTTGCCCTTAAGCACGCGCGCATTGGGCAGCGATCGCACCAGCTTAATAACACCGACCGGATCGGGCCCGCGATCAATCATGTCGCCTAGCACATACAGCGTATCTTCGGACGCCAGCGAAATCTTGGAGAGGGCCTCGTCAAGCGCACGCACGTGTCCGTGAGCATCAGATGTCACATAGATCGCCATGGAACACCTTTCCCTACCTTGCGACCGAAGCCCGGAACCGCAACTAAAACTTCAAGTTGAACTTAAACGTTACCCATTGTACTCCGTTGCAATAAAGCTGGGAAGGGCCGCGCGTCGCCAACGGTCGCCAACGCCCGCGCGCGCCGTTCACGGTGCACCGCCGGCAGCTGCTCCCTGATCAGCGTCGTACACGCTGCAGCCTCGTGTCGAAAATGCGCACGCCCGTAATCCACTCCCATAAACCCACCACCTTTGGGTAAAAATAACCGCAGACAACTGACCGTGCCACGCCAACCACCCAGAAGCGGACACCCCCTATGAACCAGATCCTCCTCTTTATCGGCCTCGTCATCATTTTGTGCCTGACCATCAAACCCGTCGGCAAAAAGCTCCCCTTCCCCACCCTGCTCATCTTTATCGCGCTCGGCATGCTGCTGGGCGTCAATGGGCCGGCGCACATCGACTTTAGCGACTACGCGCTCACCGAAACCGTCTGCAGCACGGCGTTGCTGTTCATCATGTTCTACGGCGGCTTTAACACCAACATCGACCGTGCCAAACCCGTCGCCGCGCCCGCGGTACTGCTGAGCACACTCGGCGTTATCGCCACCGCCGGCATCACGGGCGCCTTTGCGCACTTCGCACTGGGCTTCGACTGGATCGGCGGCCTGCTGCTGGGCTCGGTCGTGGCATCGACCGATGCGGCCAGCGTCTTTAGCGTACTGCGCGAGCACAACCTTTCGCTAAAGGGCGGCACCGATTCGCTGCTCGAGGTCGAATCGGGCTCCAACGACCCCGTCGCCTACATGCTCACCGCGGTACTCGCCACCCTCGCGGCGGGCGGCAACATCGACATTCCCGTGCTGTTGGCCAAGCAGGTCATCCTGGGTGTGGGGCTGGGCCTCGCCATCGGCTGGACATCCAGCCGCCTGATTGAACGCGCGCACGCAACGGCCGAGGGCGCGCAGACTATCTTTTTGTTCGCCGTGGCGATCGTTGCCTACGCGCTGCCGAGCTACCTGGGCGGCAACGGCTTTTTGGCCGTATACCTGGCAGGCATTGTGCTGGGCGCGAGCGACATCACCGGCAAGGTCGAGATGGCGCACTTCTTTGACACCCTTACCGAGATGGCCGAGATGACGATCTTCTTCTTGCTCGGCCTGCTCGTGACGCCCGCACGCCTGCCGCAAATGCTGCTACCGGGCCTGGCACTCATGGCGTTTATGCTCTTCGTGAGCCGCCCCATCGCCGTGGGTATTCTGCTGGCGCCCTTCAAGACGAACCCTCGCCAGGTCGCACTCGTAAGCTGGGCGGGTCTGCGCGGCGCGGCCTCGGTCGTGTTTAGCCTCTTTGCCCTGGTGGCCGGTGTTCCCGGCGGGCACGACCTGTTTGACCTGGTGTTTGTGATTGCCGTGTCGAGCATTGTGGTGCAGGGCTCGCTGCTGCCGGCGGTGACAAAGAAGCTCGACATGATTGACGCGGAAGGCGACGTGCGCCGTACGTTTAACGATTACCGCGACGAAGACGGCATGTCGTTCGTTAAGCTCAAGGTGGGCGCAGGCCATCCGTTTGCCGGACGCTCACTCGCCGATATTGGCAGCGCCACGGACATGCTGGTAGTCTTGGTGCTGCGCGACGGTGCGCACCCGGTGCTGCCCAACGGCGATACCGTAATTGAAGAAGGCGACCTGTTGGTGATGGCCGCGCCGACGTTTGAAGAGCGTGCCGAGGTTACGCTGCGCGAAGTCACTGTGACGCCCCACGGCCGCCTGGCCGGCCAGCGTCTTCGCGATGTGCCGCAAGGCAAACACCCCTTTATCGTGGTGATGCTCAAGCGCGACGGCCAAACGATCATCCCCGACGGCAACACCCTCATATACGCCGGCGACGAAGCCGTCATCGCCACGCTGGCGTCGTAGCGACCAGGGGGGGGTAGCTAATTGGGGAAGGGGTTAATCATCGTCGACGGCAAAGTCGCGGAGGTCGAGGCCTTCGCGTTCGGCTCGGGCTAGGAGCTCTTGGGGCGACTCGTCCTCGATATCCACCACGTCGAGCATGGCGGCCGGAAAGTCCACGCCGGCTGCACTCCCCGCGCGGTCGAGCAGGCTCTCGCGCAACTGGTCTACATCGATGTCGATTTTCATGGTGAAACCTCCCGCCAGGCACATCATTCGCATAAGCCGCACGCCCCAAATGAGGTGCAATAAATCCCAGATACGGCCATAATAAAACAATGAACATCAGGGAGGTTGTGGGCGATGGATAAGCTTGATGCCATGACGGAACAAGTTAGGGACTTTTGCGATGCACGCAGCTGGCGCAGCTATCACACGCCAAAAGAGCTCGCCATTGGTATGGCAACCGAATCCTCCGAACTCCTCCAGCTTTTTCGCTTTATGAGCGATGAGCGCATTGCAGAAATGTTCGAAGACACCGAGCAGCGCCAAGCCATCGAAGACGAAGTTGCCGATACGCTCCTTTTCCTCCTGCGTTTTGCCGACCTAAACGGAATCGACCTCCCTGCCGCGCTCTCGTCCAAGCTCAAGCGCAATGGCGAGCGCTACCCCGTCGGCGCATCAGCTGACGAATACAGAAAGGCGGACCACCATGAGTAACGAGTTCGCCCTTCGACAATACACGCTTCCCCTACCCAAACCCTTCAAGGCAAGCGAATCGCTACAAGACTTTGGCACGCCAGAGCCTGGGGCCCACCATGACGAGAGCTGGCCGGTTCTCTACATCCTGACCAACAGTAAAAAGAAGACGGCATACATTGGCCAAACAACCAACTATCAACGCCGCATGAAGCAACACGCCGCAAACGCTGACAAGGACTTCGATCGAACACTTCTGATCGACAACCCCACATTCAATCAGTCAGCGACATTTGAGTTTGAAAACAGGCTCATCGAGCTGTTCTGCGCT
>RKAY01000075.1 GCA_014846205.1 Collinsella aerofaciens
TGGCAAGGGCGGATACCGCTGCGAGCCCCAGGACCACACGGCGCGTGTTGGGTTTGCTCACATGCATGGACACCATGGCAAACAGCAGCGGTGGCCAAATCAAATAGAACTGCTCTTCGATGGCGAGCGACCAGAAGTGCGTGAGCGGCGAGGGGTCGCCCAGAGCATTGAAGTACGAAATATCCTGCGCAATCTGCCACCAGTTGTTAAAGAACAACAGCGACGGCAGGATATCGGGGCGCATCTTGGTGAGCATCACGTGGTTAAAGAGGGTGCACAACGCGCAAGTCACCACCACAACGGTTACCACGGCGGGGAATAGGCGGCGAATGCGGCGGATCCAGAAGCTCTTGAGGTCGATACGGCCGGTCTTGGCTACTTCGTTGAGCAGCAGACGCGTGATCAGATAGCCCGAAAGCACAAAGAAAATCGTGACGCCGAGCAAGCCACCTTGCGCCCAGGTGAGGTTGAGGTGGTAGAGCACCACCGCGACAACGGCGAGCGTGCGTAGGCCGTCGAGGGCGGGGATATAACGGGACTTGGGGCGAGCGGGCGTCTGCTGGTCGGCAGCCGATGAGCAGACGCCGTCGTTGGCGCTGGCGTGCGCGGACTTGCTGGAGGGCGCGGACGTACGACGTGAGTCCGCGCCACGGTGTGCCTCGTTGGTGCGGCGTTTGCCCTGTGGACGTTCGTGCGGAGTCTGCGCCTGGGCCGTGCGGCGTCGGCCGCGTGAGCTCGATTGCGGGAGTTGTTCCATAAAAAATCATCCAATGACGAGAATAATCAGCACGTATTCATTGTAGCCGCCTGCTCCTGTGAATGCTTGCTGCTGGCGCAACCTCAAGCGCGTGTCCACATCAAAGTGAACTAAAGTTATAGAAGCGTGAGAGCGCGTGAACGACGGTCGACGGTGGGTGCAAAGCCCGCAGACGAGGAGGTTTCCATGGCAGATAACGGCATTGTCGCGGTGTTCGGCAGTATGAACATGGACCTTTCGGTGGCGTGCGAGCGCATGCCGCGTGCGGGCGAGACCGTCGGCGGCAGCGGGTTTATCACCAACGCTGGTGGCAAAGGCGCCAACCAGGCCGTGGCAGCTGCGCGCATGGACGCGCGCACGTGCATGATCGGCGCGGTCGGGCGCGATGCGTTTGGCGATGCGCTGGTGGCGGGGCTTCAGGATGCCGGCGTGGGCGTTGAGTTCGTGGCGCGGCGCGACGAGGTGGAGACGGGCACGGCGACCATCATCCGCTGCGAGGGCGATAATCGTATCGTGCTGTCGCCGGGCGCCAACCATGCGCTTGCGGGAGAGGACGTTGCCCGCGCGCTGAGGCGTCTGGTGGCCGATGAGCTCGACCGCGATGCCTGCGGGCTTGCCCCTGCGGCCGGCAGCGTCTTTATCGCCCAGGGCGAATGCGACCTGATGGCGACGGCCGAGGCGCTTGTTTGCGCTCACGAGCTGGGGTTCTATACGGTCTTTAACCCCGCGCCGGCCTGCGCCCTGCCGGCGGGTGCGTGGCCTGCGATCGACCTGGTCTGTCCCAACGAGACCGAATGCCAGGCGCTGACGGGCATTCTGCCCGCAGATGACGCGAGTTGTGCCGAAGCGCTTAATGCCCTGCTCGCCAAGGGTGCCGGAGCTGCGGTCATCACGCTGGGCGGTGCCGGTTCGGTTACGCTCGGTGATGGCGGCGAGCTGCTGCGCATGCCGGCGCTTTCGAGCTCGGTGGTCGACACCACGGCGGCCGGCGATACGTTTATCGGCGCACTTGCAGCTGCCCGTCTGGAGGGCCTGCCGCTCTTTGAGTGCATGGCCGCGGGCGCTCGCGCCTCGGCGGTGACGGTGTCGCGCTTGGGTGCTCAGCAATCGATTCCCACGCGTGCCGAAGTTGAACATTGGTTTGGTTAAACGATAAAGACGGAGAAGCGGAGTAGAACAATGGCAACCAAGAAGCTGATCCTTGATCTGGATATGGGCGTGGACGATGCGATGGCCCTTGCCTATGCCATCGCGAGTCCCGAGGTGGAACTCGTGGGCATCACCACGTGTTTTGGCAACGTGCGCGTCGACCAGTCGGCGCACAACTGCCTGGCGGTGCTCGACCTGCTGGGTCGTCCCGAGGTGCCGGTGTACCTGGGCGCCGATCGTCCCATTAAGGCGACTGAGCCCTATACGCCGCCGGCGTCAACCACGCTCATCCACGGCAAGAACGGCATTGGCGGGGCGAGCGTGCCCGCGTCGCCGTACGAGCCGGTGGGGGCAACGTCTGCTGACGGCAACGCGGCGGTCGATTATCTGATCGATGCCGCGCGCACCTATGGTCCCGATCTGGTCTACGTAGCGACCGGCCCGCTTTCCAACTTGGCGCTTGCCCTAGAGCGCGACGCGGCGGCGGTGATGTCTATCGGCCGCGTGGTGGTGATGGGCGGCGCCCTGACCGTGCCCGGCAACGTGAGCGCGGGCGCCGAGGCCAACATGGCGAGTGACCCCGAGGCGGCCGATGCCGTGCTGCGCTCGGGCCGCAAGCTCACCATGGTGGGCCTGGACGTGACGCATCGCGTGGTGCTCACGCGCCGCGACATTGCCGGCTGGACGGGCTCGGGCACTATGGCGGGCTGTGCATTTGCGAGCATGGTCGAGCACTATATCGGTTCGTACGAGATGAACGCACCCTACCTGGGCGGCTGCGCGCTGCACGATCCGCTGGCCGTTGCCGTGGCGATCGACCCCACGCTTGTGGGTGCGCTCGGCTGTAACCTGCGCGTGGACTTGCTGGGCGAGTACCGCGGTCGCACCATCTGCGATGAGCGCCGCGTGGCAGATCCCGACAAGAGTGCGCTTGTGGCGCTGACCGTGGATGCCCCGCGCTTCCTGTCCGAGTTCAAGACGCGCATGGCCCGCGTCCTGGGCTAAGTTGTCTTTTTGGGACGGGCTTTTTTGACTGGTATGATTGGTGCGACCATTCGAACCAGCTAAAAGAGCCCGTCCCAAATTGACTACCGAGAGGATCTGCCATGGAGCGCATCGCGAGTTTTTCCGTTGACCATCTGCTGCTTGAGCCCGGCGTGTATGTGAGCCGCATCGACTGCGATCCGGCGACCGGCGCCGTCGTCACCACCTTTGACCTGCGCCTGACCACGCCCAATAAGGAGCCGGTCATGAACACGGCCGAGTGCCACACTATCGAGCATCTGGGCGCGACGTTCCTCCGCAATCATGCCGAGTGGTCGAGCCGCATTGTCTACTTTGGCCCCATGGGCTGCCGCACGGGCTTTTACCTCGTCGTTTTTGGTGAGCTGACGAGCGAGGAAATCTTGCCGCTCGTGCGCGAGCTGTTCGAGTTTGTCGCTGGCTTTGAGGGCGATGTCCCCGGTGCCGCTCCCGAGGAGTGCGGTAACTACCTGGACCAGAACCTCCCCATGGCAAACTGGCTCGCGCGCCGCTACCTCGACCGCGACCTGGCCGATATCGACGAGAAGCACCTGCACTATCAGCAGGCATAAGAGCTGTCTGCGAAACGACCGTTTGAACCGGAGGCGTCCCCGTTTTTCGGGGACGCTTTTTCATGTTGAGCGCTCAAAAGGGTATTTGTTTGTTCTAGAATGTTCGTATGGTCACATAAACGAACAGGAGCGAACATGCATATCTATTCTGTTGAGGATCCCGAGTTCAAGTCCTATGGCAACGTTTGGGATAACGTTCCGTCCGAGCTTACGTCACCCGTGCTCGAGGCGCTTGCCTCCACGCCTATCCCTGAGGGCAGCAAATACGTGGCGAGCGCGCCGGAGCTCGAGGGCGTCAAGGATGCCGACAAGTTGGGCTTTCTCATGTTTGGCGGCCGTCCCTTCCAGCTCGGCTGGTGCAACGGCCATAATACGCGACTCAACTGTCTGGAGTACCACCGCGCGAGCGAGTTCAACCTGGGTGCTCGCGATTTTATCCTGCTCGTGGCACATCGCTGGGAGATCGAGGACGGCAAGCTCGACACCGCGTGCGTCAAGGCGTTCCGCGTGCCGGCGGGCACGCTTGTTGAGGTTTTCAACACCACGCTTCACTACACGCCGTGCATGGTCGACGATGGGGGCTTCCAGGTGATGGTGGCACTGCCCGCCGGCACCAACGGTCCGCGCCCCGAGGCTGCAGCCGACATTCCTGCCGCCGGTGACAGCTACTGCTACTGGAAGGCCGACAAGTGGGTTCTCTGCCATGCTGACAGCCCCAAGGCTGCCGAGGGCGGCTACGTAGGCCTCATCGGCAAGAACCTCGACATCGCCTGCGACTAGCATCTTCCATCTCGATCTGTAACATCTAGCGGGCTAAATCGTCTCTACCTGTTACAGATTTAGACAAACTGTAGAAGCTGCTCGAAAATCTCGATCTGTAACACGAAGCCCGGTTTTGGCTGCCTAACTGTTACAGATCGAGACAAACCGCCCGCCAACCACCACAAATGAACTGCATCCCATTTCTTGGACTTTGAAATTAAGGCTCGAGAAAAGGGAGGCATCGGAAATGCCCCGCAGGAAGAAGGCAAGATA
>RKAY01000015.1 GCA_014846205.1 Collinsella aerofaciens
AATCGAGCGAACGACGCCCTGGCGCTCCGAGAGCACATAAATAGATTCGAGATAGTCTTCTCCAGATTCACGTAGGGCCATGGGCCGCCTTTCGCGATGATTGTTAGTTAGCCTTTGGATACTTTCCTTGGCTTACTTTACCGCAAAAGTTGCCTATGTCTTACTACGTTGTTTAAAAAGTTAACCGTGTTTCACAAAACGCACGGGACGAAAACAAAACGGGGACACGCCCCGCAAGGAGTGTCCCCGACTGCCGGCACAAAAGGAACGTCCCCAAGTGCCGAGCCGCAGCTACAGCAGCCCAAAGTGCTTCGCAGCGTTGTAGATGCCGTCGTCGTCCACGGCGGTCGTCACGTAGGTCGCCGCGGCCTTCACCGTGTCCTGCGCATTACCCATGGCCACGCTCGTGCCCACGGCGGAAAACATCGACAGGTCGTTCTCGCCATCGCCAAAGGCAATCGCCTCGCTCGCGTCAATGCCCAGGCGCTTCAGCGTCGCCGCCACACCCAGGTCCTTACCGCCGTTGGCGGGGATAATGTCGCAGAACAAATCACACCATCGCGTAGTCAGCGAATGCGCCACCGCGTCGGTCACGATGTGCTCGTCGGCCGGATCCACAAAGGCGCAGAACTGGTAGACCGGCGCGTCAAAGGCGTGCTCAAACGGCTCCTCGTGGTAGACAATCCCCGCGTTGCTGCCGGCCGTCACCACACGCTCGGATAGGCGGTTCACAAACGAGTTCTCGCCCTGCATACACAGCGAGTCATAACGTCCCTGCGCCACCTGGTCCACAATCACCGCGACGTCGTCCGGATCGATCGGGCAGCTGCGGTAAACGCCCTCGGCATCAAAACAGTGCTGGCCCGAAAGCGTAATGTACGCATCCCAACCCAAGTCGAGCAGCCAATCCGGCATCTGGTAGGTCGGGCGACCCGTGGCGATCACACACGCGATCCCCTGCTCGTGAAAGCTGTCGAGCACCTGCTGCGCCGACGCCGGAATCCGGTGCGTCTCAAAGCTCAGCAGCGTGCCGTCGATATCAAAAAACGCGGCCTTGATCATCCTCGCCTACTCCTCGCCCTCGAGCTTTTCACTCGCCTCGAGCCATGCCATCTCCAGCTCGTCCATGGCGGCGTGGGCCTCGTCGATCTTTGCCTGCTGCTCGCCGAGCGCCGTGTAATTGGTCGGATCGACCTGGGCCATGGCGGCCTCGGCCTCCTCCACGCGGGCGCGCTGAGTTTCCATCTTGCGCTCGAGCGAGCTCACCTCGCGGCGGAGCTTCTGGCGCTCAGCATTGGAAAGACCGTTGGGCTGACCGCTCGCCTTGGGCTTATCGGCCGCCGCAGCCGCGGCACCGGTGTCAAACGTGCCGGTCTTGGCGCTCGGAGCGCCCACGGGCTCGCCCTCGGCGGTGGCGTTGCACAGGCGCAGGTACTGGTCCACGCCGCCGGGCATATGCGTCAGATGGCCATCGAGCAGCGCCCACTGCTGGTCGGTCACGCGCTCCATCAAGAAGCGGTCGTGTGTCACCAGAATCAGCGTGCCGGGCCAGCCATCGAGCAGGTCCTCGACAATCGCGAGCATGTCGGTATCCAGGTCGTTGCCGGGCTCGTCCAGGATAAGCACGTTGGGCTCGTCCAGGATCGTCAGCAGCAGCGACAGGCGACGGCGCTGGCCGCCCGAAAGATCGCCGATGCGGCTCCAGAGCTGCTGCGTCGTAAAGCCCAGACGCTCGCAGAGCTTCTCGGGCGAAGTCTCCTTGCCGTCGATGACGTAGTACTTCTTATAGTGGCTGAGCACCTCGCGGATCGTGTCGCCCATGTAGGGCTCGAGCTCCTCGAGCTGCTGCGACAGCACGCCAAAGCGCACCGTCTGGCCGATCTTTACACGGCCGCGCAGGGGCGCGATCTTGCCCTGGATCACGTCGAGCAGCGTCGACTTGCCGGCGCCGTTCTCGCCCAAAAGACCATAGCGGTCGCCCGCACCAATAAGCCAGGTCACATCGGTGAGCACCTGTTTGGACGTGCCATCGGCATCCGCATAGCCGGCGTCCACGTCGACCACATCGATAACCTGCTTGCCCAGGCGGCTCACGGCCAGGCGCTTGAGCTCCAGCTCGTCACGCACGGGCGGCACGTCGGCAATCAGCTCGCGAGCAGCCTCAACGCGAAACTTGGGCTTGGTGGAACGAGCCTGGGCGCCGCGGCTCAGCCACGCGAGCTCCTTGCGCGCCATGTTGCGGCGGCGCTCCTCGGTGACGGCGGCCATGCGGTCGCGCTCCACGCGCTGCAGGATGTAGGCCGAGTAGCCGCCTTCGAAGGGATCGACCTGGCCGTCGTGGACCTCCCACATGCTGGTGCAAACCTCGTCCAAGAACCAGCGATCGTGCGTGACCACGAGCATCGCGCCCTGGCCGCGCTGCCAGCGGGCCTTTAAGTGGCGCGCGAGCCAGTTGATGGTACGCATGTCCAGGTGGTTGGTGGGCTCGTCGAGCATGAGCACGTCGTAGTCGCCGATCAGCAGGCGCGCGAGGTCCACGCGACGGCGCTGGCCGCCCGAAAGCTCGCCCACCGTGCCTTCCCAGGGCACATCGCTGATGAGGCCGGCCAGAATCTGGCGCGTACGCGGACTCGACGCCCACTCGTACTCGGGCGTGTCGCCCACGACGGCATGATGCACGGTGTCGGTATCGACCAGGTTGTCCTTTTGGCCGAGCAATCCGATCGTCGTGCCGCGGCGGTGCGTCACACGTCCGTCATCGGGCTCCAGTGTGCCGGCGAGCACGCTCAGCAGCGTCGACTTGCCGTCGCCGTTTTTGCCGACAATACCAATGCGGTCGCCCTCGCCCACGCCGAGCGTCACGCTATCGAAAATATGCTTGGTGGGAAACTCTAGGCTGATGGAATCGCATCCCAAAAGAATCGCCATATGCCCTGCTCCTTCGTAGAAATTCAACGTTGTCCATGATAGCAGCGAAAAGGCGGGGCGCACACGACACAAAAAGGCAGGCCATCTCGCAAAAGAGATGACCCGCCTCTCCAATCAGTCCCGCAGCAACCGTAGCCGCCGCGGGCCTCAAGCATGTCCCGGACTAGGAGAACATGCCGGTGAGGTAATCATTCAGCCGCTTATCCTTGGGCCGTTGGAAAATCTCATCGGTCTCGTCGTACTCGACCATATCGCCCATGTAGAAGAACGCCGTACGGTTGGACACACGCGATGCCTGCTCCATGTTGTGCGTCACGATGACAATGGCGCGGTCGACAACGATCGACGACATGAGGTCCTCGATTGCCAGCGTCGAGATGGGGTCAAGCGCCGAGCAGGGCTCGTCAAACAGGATCACGTCGGGGTTGAGCGCCAGCGTGCGCGCAATGCACAGACGCTGCTGCTGACCGCCCGAAAGCGCGTAGGCGCTTTTGTCGAGCTTGTCTTTGACCTCGTCCCACAGCGCCGCACCGCGCAGGCTTTCCTCGACCATGCGATCGAGCTCGTCACGGTCGGTGATGCCGTGGCGCTTGGGCGCAAACGTGATGTTGTCGCGAATGGACTTGCGGAACGGGTTGGGCTGCTGGAACACCATGCCAATGGAGCGTCGCAGCTCGTAGGTGTTCTCGGTCTTGGTGTTCACGTTGCGTCCGCGGTAGTTGATCTCGCCCTCCACGCGGCAGCCGCGAATCTCGCGATTCATGAGGTTGAGGCTGCGCAAGAAGGTCGACTTACCGCAGCCCGAAGGCCCGATGAGCGCCGTGATCTCGCCCTTGTGGAAGTCGAGCGACGTATTGTGCAGCGCATGGTGATCGCCATAGTACACGTTGACGTCTTTGGTGGAGAGCACGACCTCGTCGCTCACGGCCTTGCCGCTCACGCGCATGCGCTTCTCGCTCTCCCCCACGCTCGACAGGAAGTTCTGGGTCTCGGACGATGCCGCCTCGGTTGCGGGCGTTGCTTTCATCTCGCTCATTCGGCCGTCATCCTCCTTGCCAGTTGCTTGCCCACAATGCGGGCGATTACGTTAAACAGCAGCACGCAGATCATCAGCAGCGCCGCGGTGCCCCAAACAATCTGCTGTGCCTCGGGGCTGCCCTCGCCATAGATCTTGTAGATGTGCACGGCGAGCGACTCACCGGGGCGGAACACGTTCCAGGCGCAAGTGGGGCTCGACAGGTTGAAGCTCAAGAAATTCAGGCGCACCGGCGAGCTCATGCCCGAGGTAAAGAGCAGCGCCGCGGCCTCGCCAAACACGCGACCGGCCGAAAGCACGATGCCCGTCACGATGGCAGGCATGGCCTCGGGAATCAGAATGTGCAGCGTGGCCTCCCAGCGGGTAAGGCCCATGGCCAGGCACGCATCGCGCTGGGCCTGCGGCACGTCCTCGAGCGCCTGCTGAATCACGCGCACCAGGATGGGGATGTTGAACATGGTGAGC
>RKAY01000024.1 GCA_014846205.1 Collinsella aerofaciens
TAAAGCAAAAGGGCATGGACCGTTGCGGCCATGCCCTTACATCTAAACAGCAAATTGCCGATATGGCACTCGCGCGGTCTTTACGCCAGACGCGGGAACAGCGGGTCACCCTTCTCGACGGGACGTCCGCCGGCAAGCTGGCCCCAAGTGCAGATGCCCTTGAGGTCGTCGCTCGTGGCCTCGTCCTCGCAGGACAGGCGACGCAGGGCCTCGGTAGAAGTCTGGGGCATGAGCGGCATCAACAGGTGAGCGGCAATGCGGATGGCCTCGAGCAAGTTGTAGATCACAAACGCCAGCTCGTCAGCCTTGGCCTCGTCCTTGGCAAGCGACCAAGGCTCGGAGTCCTCGATGTAGTGGTTAGCGGCGTGGATGAGCTCCATAACTTCGTCCTTGGCTCCGCCGTAATCGAGCACGTCCATCTTGGCCATGTAGCGCTCGACCAGGCCGTCGGCGATCTTTGCCAGCGAATTGCCGAACGCGTCGGCAGACGCCGGCTTAGCCGGAGCGCAACCGTCAAAGTACTTGCCGCTCATGTTGAGTGAGCGCGAGATAAGGTTGCCCCAGCTGTTGGCCAAGTCGGCGTTGTAGACCTGCTCCATGCGCTCGAAGCTGATGGCGCCATCGGTGCCGGGAACGACGTCGGTCATGAAGTAGTAGCGATAGCCCTCGACACCCAGCATGTCGATAACATCCTGCGGAGCGATGGCGTTGCCGCGGCTCTTGGACATCTTCTCGGCCTTGCCGGTCTCGGCATTGCGCACGGTCAGGAAGCCGTGGGCAAAGACGTGCTCGGGCAGGGCCTCGCCGACGGCCATGAGCATGGCGGGCCAAATGACGCAGTGGAAGCGGATGATATCCTTACCCACAATATGGAACTGCGCGGGCCAGCGATAGGCAAGCTCGGCACGGGCCTCGTCGGTATCGACACCGTAGCCGACAGCTGTCATATAGTTGAGCAGCGCGTCGAACCACACGTAGGTCACATGGCCCTCGTCGAACGGGACCTTGATGCCCCAATCAAAACTCGTACGGCTCACGGAAAGGTCGTTGAGGCCGCCTTCGACAAAGCTGCGTACCTCGTTCATGCGGAACGCGGGCTCAACAAAATCGGGGTGCTCGTCATAGAGCTTGAGCAGCTTGTCCTGGAACGCAGAGAGCTTAAAGAAGTAGGACTCCTCCTGCACGCGCTCGAGCGGACGGTGGCAATCGGGGCACAGGTGCTGGCCGACGCTGCCGTACTCTTCGTCACCCTTCTGGACCTGCGTATCGGTAAAGTAGGTCTCGTCGGGCACGCAGTACCAGCCGTCATAGCTGCCCTTATACAGGTAGCCAGACTCCTTCATGCGCTCCCACAGATACTGCACCGCATGATGCTGGCGCGGCTCGGTGGTACGAATGAAGTCGTCGTTGGAGATCTCGAGCTTGCTCCAAAGCTCCTTGAAGTGCGGAGCTTGGCTGTCGGTCCACTCCTGCGGTGTCATGCCGTGCTTGGCGGCGGCCTCGGCAACCTTCTCGCCATGCTCGTCCATACCGGTCAGGAACTTGACGTTATAGCCGGCGGAGCGTCGATAGCGAGCCTGGACGTCGGCGATGATGGTGGAATAAGCCGTGCCCAGATGCGGATCGGCGTTGACGTAGTAGATAGGCGTCGTGATAAAAAACGAAGGCTTGGTTTGATCCATGGGGTCTGTCCTCCAGAAAAACGTTGCATACAGGGGATGATTCTAACGCAAGGGCTGGATATCCTCCATCTATTGCATATCGAGCACCATGGCATAGACATCGCGCTTGCGGCGCGAATACTTCTGCGACAGGCGCTTTGCCACCGCAGAGGCGGGCTCCCCCTCCTCGAGCGCGGTGCGAATGTCCTCGCGCAGGGCCTCATCGGGATCCACCGCCGCAGCGCCAATCGGCACGATACCGGCCTCCTCATCCTCGCTCGGCGGTGCGATAACCAGCGCAATCTCGCCCTTTACCTCGCCGCGAGCACGCAGCTCCTCGGCGAGCTGGGCGGCGGGCCCGCGCAAGACCTCCTCGTGCAGTTTGGTGAGTTCGCGGCAGACGGCAACCTCACGCTGGGGAAAGACCTCGGCCACGGCCTCGAGCGTCGCCACGATGCGATGTGGAGACTCGTAAAAGATGAGCGCGCCGGGCACCACGGCAAGGCGCTGCAAACGGCGCACGCGGTCGCCGTGCTTTCGGCCCAAAAAGCCCTCGAAGAAGAAATGCTCGCAGTGAATGCCGGACGAGACGAGCGCCGTGACGCAAGCAGAGGGACCGGGAATAACTTCGACGGACACATCGGCCTCACGCGCCGCTTCGACCAGCGCCTGGCCGGGATCGGACACACTCGGCATGCCGGCGTCCGAGGCAAAGGCGAGGGTCTCCCCCGCCAGCAGGCGGTCGACCAGGCCGGCTGCGCGGCTGGCGATCACGTTCTCGTCACAACGGACAAGCGGCTTGGAAATGCCCAGGTGCATCAGCAACTTTGAGGTCACACGCGTGTCCTCGCAGCAGACGGCATCGGCGGCGGCAAATGTCTCGCCGACGCGCGGAGACAGGTCGCCCAGGTTACCGATGGGCGTACCGACCACATAAAGTTTGCCCGTGCGGCAGCTGTTTTTCGTCATATCAACCTATTCAATCATGCCGCGCTCGAGCGTGCCGAGTGCCGCGCGGGCGTCCCATGCTGCAATACGCTTCTCGGTCTTCCACGTTTGGAAGAACCAGCCAGCCGCCGGCGCAAACGATGCCAGCTGGTTGGCGATAAACACGCGCTCGTAGGCATTGCGACCCTCGGGCGTAACCGAGGAGTTGGCGAAGATCGCCGCACCCGACCATTCGCCCACCAAAACGGGGAACCCAGTTTCGACCGCCTCTTTGAGCTCACGCTTGTTGCGCGAAATCGCCGTCGTCAGACCGCGGGGGCTCGTGATGTCGAGTGCATACTCGTCGCGGTAATGGTACAGGTGAAGGTCCATGTAGACATTCTTGTACTTGGCACCGCGCATAAAATGCTTCCACTCGCCAGGGTGTCCCGAAGAGGAAAAGACGACGATCTTGTCCTCGGGCATATACGAACGAACGAGCTCGTACGCGTCACGATAGAAGTTGCGCAGGTAGTGCGCCGGAATACCGTCCGTCATGGTAAAGAGGCTCTTGCGTACGCTCATCTGCGGCGTATCCAACAGCTCGATGCCCAGCAGGCTCTCGGCCTCGCCATAGCGATCGGCCAGGCGCTCGAGCACATCGAGCGCAACGTGACGGCCATTGGTGGACGAATGCCACTCAACGACGACTTCCGGCGTCGTGGGCGAATCGTTGGAATCGCCCTGACCGCCGGGTACGGTCGCCAAATCGAGCAGTACGCGGATGTTGTACTTGGCGGCCCACTCAATAGCACGGTCGATATAATCGACGACCGAGATGTAGGAGGCGTCGGACTCCTGCGAGCCAAAGGCATACCACGGCACCGGCAGGCGCACGGCGTTGAGACCGATCTGCGCCATACGACGAAAATCGTCCTCGCTCACAAACGTCTCGTAATGGTGACGCATGCGCTCGTTATAGGCAGCGGTGCCCATGGCCTCCTGCAGCTCGGCTGCATTGGATGCTCCGGTCGCTGCATAGAGCGACGGGGTCACCCAGGGCTCGGGAATAAACCAGCCAGAGAGATTAACGCCGAGAATCCTCTCCATCACGGCCCCCTTCGAATCGCGCAGGTCGAACCTGCATCGTGTTGCATAGGAAAAGTATCGGTTTGAGTATACCCGCGCGTGCGGACAGGCGACCGAACGGTCTACAAAGTGGCGCAAAAGTGGGAGGAATGTCCGGGCAGGCGGGCCCGAGACGGCGCGTCGAAATGCACATATGCGCCGGAAGTAGGCGGCCGGAAAGCGTGCCCCGTTTGTTCGCAAAAGACTGGGATGCAGTTTCCGCCAAGGGCCGCAAAAGGAAAGCGCGTCCCATTCTGACGCCGGATTCCGGGCCACGCTTTCCCAAACAGGCTCAAAGTGGAAAGCGCATCCCGCTTTGAGGCTTTATTCCGGGATGCAGTTTCCACAGGAGCCCTCGGTAAAAGAAAAGGACCCCTTTGCAGGGGCCCTAGTCAATTCAAGGTGGCGGGGAAGGGAATCGCGTCCACGCTCCGCGCGTGCGGACCGCTGCGGCGCTTGTGCGCCTTGCGAGCTACGCTGGCAAACGCTTGCGCGTTTACTCAGCTCCGCGCCCTCACGGGGTTCGATTCCGCGTGGGGTCCATATAAAAGAAAAGGACCCCTTTGCAGGGGCCCTAGTCAATTCAAGGTGGCGGGGAAGGGAATCGAACCCCTGACACGAGGATTTTCAGTCCTCTGCTCTACCAACTGAGCTACCCAGCCATTTGAGGCG
>RKAY01000004.1 GCA_014846205.1 Collinsella aerofaciens
GCGCATCGCCTATTACCTGTTGGAGGCTGACGCCGAGGAGGCGCGCCGCCTGGCCGAGGCCATCCTGGAGGTTAAGCAGGAGGTTCACTTTTGCAGCCGTTGCTTTAACTACGCCACGGCCGACGAGTGCTCCATCTGCCAGGATTCGATGCGCGACACCACTCGCATTTGCGTGGTGGGCGAGCCGCGCGATGTCCAGGCGATTGAGCGCACGGGCAGCTACCACGGCCTCTACCACGTATTGGGCGGCGTGATCAGTCCCATGGACAAGATCGGCCCCGAGCAGCTGCACATTCGCGAGCTGCTAGCACGCTTGGGCCGCGAGGACATCCACGAGGTCATCATCGCCACCAACCCCAATATTGAGGGCGAGACCACGGCGAGCTACCTGGCCCGCACTATCAAACCGCTGGGCGTTGAGGTATCGCGTCTGGCGAGCGGCCTGCCCGTGGGCGGCGACCTGGAGTATGCCGACGAGCTTACGCTTGGGCGCGCTATCGAGGCCCGTCGCACGATTTAGCCGCCGGGTACCCTGCGGCATGGCCTGCCGTTCTGCCGCATGGGGTACTCATAATTAGGCACGCGTTCGCGCGTTTGTTGTACAACAAACCTGTTCTACTTTCGCTTATCGCGTGGATGGGGCTGTTTGTACTCCGTATTTGCTCATTCGTTGCACAACCTTTTAGATTCGCTGATACACTCACATATGGATATGAACGAATGCGCCGCTCCTGAGCGGCGTGTTTTTGTTAGAGGAGAACGCATGCGGCCCGGGGGCACTCAGACAAAGCGTGGCGCCGCGGTGCGCATGCGACGCCGGCTGGGCTTGGCGCCTCGGGCGTACGTGCTGCTGTCGTGCTCGCTGGTGCTCGTTGTTGCCGGCGTTTCGGCCTATGGCATGACGATGCCGTCCATGGTGCAGGCGCATGCTGCGCGCGAGTTGCATATAGGGCGCAAGGCCAAGAGCGACCTGGGAACGACAACCGGATATGCATGGGCGAGCGTGGTCGGGCGCACCGTGTTTGGCGTCGATCCCGCGGACGAGGGCGAGCAGGCGTCCAACGAGATCACGCTGGCAAACGGCAAGACCATCGTGCTCACCAACACCAAGGTCATTACGAAGCTTTCCAATAACAGCGTGGCTTCTGTCATTAACAAGGCGGAGCAGCAGAAGGAGCAGGATACGCAGCAGGCGGGTAAGCCCGGCGGCTCGGACGGGTCCGGTTCTGGCACCGGTTCGGGCTCCGCCTCTGGCGGTGGATCTTCGAGTGGTGGCTCGACGGACGGCGATGCCGGCGGGGACACGGGCACGGGTGGCCTCTCGGCTGCCGAGGAGGAGAGTATCCACAGTTGGCTCGTGACCAAATACAACATGCTCGATGGCTATGTCGCCCGTGCCAATAGCGTGGTATCGACCTATAACGCCACGGGCGACACCGGACCATGCGACAGCCTGGTCAATGACATGTTTGTTATCCGTGCCGAGTTTGGCCGGCAGACGTTTCCTCCCCAGTCAAAGTGGTATCGACAATTCGCCAACCTTTGGGGTTGCTACACAAACCTGTGTCAATGGGTCGGACATTACGGCGACGATAGCGTCGCGCTCAACAACTTCAATAACAATGTGGCGGCGATCGCCCTATGATGACCGATCTTGTTTCCGCCACAACCCAATCGCTTGCCCACGATCCCATGGTGGGCCTGCGCCTGGCGCGCGTCGACGGGTTTGAGCCGGCCGTCGCCCTGGGCACGGACGAGCTTCCCGCCTACCTGCGCCGTTTTACGATGCTGTTTGCCGACGACGCCACCATGCGCCGCGGCGGCATCGGCCGCGTGACGCGTGCCGTCAATGCGCAGGGCGAGGCCGTGGCGCTCAAGCAGCTCATTTTGCCAACGCGCGACGAATTTGATGACGATGTCGCCCACGAGGCGCTGGTCACCAAGTTCAAGGCGGCGTTTCGCGAGGAATATGAATGCCATCGTGCCCTTTCGGGCCTTAAGGGCTTTCCCCGCTTATACGGGTGGGGCGAGGTCGACGGCGTGCCCGCGATTGTCATGGAGTGGGTCGAGGGCGAGACGCTCGCTCGCCTGCACTCGCGCCTTGCCGTGGACGATGCCGGGCGTCTATCGCCACTCGTGGCGGCGCGCCTGGGTCGCGACCTGTTCGATCTGCTTTGCCGCATGAGCTTGGTAGGCGAGGGGTTCGTCCATCGCGATATCTCGCCCGCTAATATTATGGTGCGCACGGCGCGCCTGCCGCTCGACCGACAACTTGCCGAAGGCACCTTCGACCTGTGCTTGATCGACTTTGGGTCGTCGCTGGCGCTCGAGCCCGCCTTTGCGGTGGCCGGCACCGGCGGCAAGGCATCGTTTACCGAGCGCTATGCCACGTTGCGCCGCGCGACGGTGGCCTATGCCCCTCCCGAGATGCTCACCGACGATATCCCCGACCTGCGCATGCTTCGCATGTCGCCGGCGATCGATGTCTATGCAGCGGCGAGTACGGTCTACGAGCTCATCGCCGGCGTCGCGCCGTACGAAGTGGCGCCGGGTGCGTCGGGTACTTCGGGCTCGCGCAAAAAGACGCGCGATATCGCCAGCCCTTATCGTCTCAAGATGGATACGCTGCCCGATTATCCCGTCGGCGCCCACGCGCCCGGCTGCAACTTGACGCAACTGCTGCGACGCGAGCCCGATGTGGCACTTGCCGCGGCCGAGCAGGCTCAGCAGCTGGGGCTCGATCCAAATTCCGAGGATCTGCGCGATGCGCTGGCGTTTGTCGACGCCCAGCTGTTCGATGTGGTGATGGCCTGTCTGTCCTGCCATCAGGAAGATCGTCCCGAGCCGGCTGCGGTGGAGGCGGCGCTCTCGGCATTTTGCGACCACTATGCGCAAAATGTCGCCCGCTCGCTTCGCGCCGAGCCGCTCATGCCGTGCCCGATGGAGGTATCGGGGTACACAGCCCGGCGTGCGGTGATGGTTGGTGCGACGGCGGTATGCGGCGTGCTTTGGGCTGCGGTCGTGGTATCAGCGGCGCTGTTGGCGTCGGGCGCCCATGTGACGCTCGTCGTGGGACCGCTTATGTGGTCCGGGAAACTGCCGGCCATGATCACCGCGCTGGCGTTGGCGCTGCCGGGCATGGTGGGCGTCGCTGCCGGGGCCTTGGCGCGCGACCGCCGTGCGGGATTCCTGCAGGGCGTGTTGGCCCTTTCCGCCTGCGAGGTTCCGGCTCTGGCCGCACTCGCATGTGCCGTGTTTTCCCAGCATGCCGTGGCGGGTGGCCTGGTGGCCGCCATAATTGCAACCTATGCGCTCACGTGGTTTTTGCTGGCGATGGGGTTTGCCTTTGAGCTTCCCGTCGCGTCAGCACGACGTGCGAAAATTCCCATGGCAACGCCGCTTGCCGGCGGAGCCGCGGCTGCCCGCGCCTTTGGCGGGCCGGCCGAAGTACTCGACACTATCTCTGCGACCAAGGAGGGCTAAGCCATGGCTTCTCAGGCCGAGCTCACCCCGTGCGGGGCAATGTTTGACATCTTTAAGCGCGCAGCGCACCTGAGCCATATCGAACTGTGCGGCCTGGTGCTCTCGAGTCGCCCGCTCGCCGACGGCCGTAGTCCGCAGAGCCGTGCCGCCGATCGCTCCTGGGTTTCGCGCTTTATCGTGCGCGCGCCTGTCGGCACGCTGCAGGAACGTTATTTTGCCGATTACGGCACCTCGGCCGCGCGCATTATGTCACAGCTGGCCCTGCGCCGTCGCAATCCCATGGACGCCGCGGCCGTGACCAATATGGTGTGCGGCCCCGCTGGCGAGCCCATGGTGCGGGCACTCGGGGAATGCCATCAGGACACGAATCTCTATCGCAATGCGCTCGAGCGCCTGTCGCAGGCGGCTGAGCTCATGCCCGCCGAGCGCGCCGAGACCATCTTGGTGCTGTTTGTCGCCGTGGGTTGCTCGGCAGATGTCCGCTCGTCGGTGACCTATGCCATCGACTACGCTCATGCGACCTGTGGCGGCGCCACGTCGACGCCGCGCTCGCTGAGCACATCTTCGGTCGCGGGCGAGCACGAGGTCGCGCCGGCGCATCCGCTGGGACTGCTGCGCGTGCAAAACGGCTACGTGGTGAGCGCCCCGCGCTGGATTCAGCCGAGTGAGGAAGGCGTCGAGATCGGCGCGCTGGCAACGGGGGAGGGCGACATCACCGACGTCGGCGACGATGTCTCGGCCCGCCATGCCCATATCTGGTGCGATGCTCAAAATATCTGGCACGTCGAGGACTTGTCGTCTACCAACGGAACC
>RKAY01000142.1 GCA_014846205.1 Collinsella aerofaciens
AGCCATTGCATTTGCTACATATGGCCCGTTCGTCTAGCGGTTTAGGACGCCGCCCTCTCAAGGCGGAGATCACCAGTTCGAATCTGGTACGGGCTACCACAAAATGAATGCCCGGGCCTCGCAAGAGACCCGGGTTTTGTGTATTCACCACACACGCGACATTTGCCGCGTTTCGTCCGGTTTGAGGAGTAGCCATGGACCTGCCCATCAGCTTGCAAGACATCACGTATGCCGAGAACTATCTGGCGCAGGGCGACCTGGCCACGGCGACGCCGCTGCTGGAGCGTTTGGTGGAGCTTGCCGAGGAGTATATCGACGCCGAGTGCAAGACGGAGGAGAACCGTCAGTACTTTAGCTTTGATAGCAAGTTTGAGCGTCTGGCGTATCGTCGCGTGGAAAAGGATCCACGCGAGCTCGTGCAGGTCGAGGTGCCGTTTGACCGTCTGTACTCCGACATGGCATTCGCCTACATTCGCCAACAGGATTATGTGAGTGCTCGCAATGCCTTGATGCAGGCCGTGCGCTGGGATCCTATGAACTGCACCTATCGCCTGGACCTGGCCGAGCTGTTCCGCGCGCTCGAGGACAAGCAGGAGTGGGCTTCGCTTTCGTTTTCGGTGCTGGAGCGTGCGAGCGACGGTAAGTGTGCCGCCCGCGCCTATGCCAACCTGGGGCAGTACTTCTTGGAGCCCGAGACCGAGAACGTCTCGGCGGCCGTGGGTTGTGCGCGCCTGGCACTACGCTTAGCGCCTGGCGATGCGCATACGACGCGCCTGCTCAACAAGATTCATGCTGCCTATCCCGATGCCGCCGATGAGAGCGACGACCACGTGATGGGCGAGCTGAGCCTGCAGGGCGTGCCGACCTCGCCTTCGGCCGAGATTGCCATTTGCCTGATCATGTGTGCGACCGATGCTGCGAGCGACGGCGACAAGCAGGAGGCGACGCGCCTGACGGTGCGCGCTCGTGACCTGGTGGGCGAGGAGGCCTGCGCGGCGATCATCAAGCTGGTGCGTGAGAGCGACGCGGAGCTCAACGCCGAGCGCAAGGCTAAGCGCGATGCTACGGGCAAGGGTTCCAATGGCGCCAAGGAGGCCGGCGATGCCCAGTAAGCGCGAGCGCAAGCTTATCTCCAAGAATCGTTCGGCGCATCACGAGTATTTTATCGACGAGACGTTCGAATGCGGTATTGAACTGAGCGGTACCGAGGTCAAGTCGATTCGCGAGCGCGCCTGCCAGATTACCGACACGTTTGCACTGATTCGTGGCGGGGAGTGCTGGCTCGTCGGTCTGCATATCCACCCTTATAGCCATGGTGGCGTGTGGAATCGCGATCCCGACCGTCGGCGTCGTCTGCTGCTGCACCGCAAGGAAATCGACTTTCTTGACGGTAAGCTACGTAATCGCGGCTATGCCCTGGTGCCGCTGGAGCTCTACTTTAATACCGACGGCCGCGTAAAGCTGCTGCTGGGTCTGGGTCGCGGCAAGAAGCTCTACGACAAGCGCGAGGACATGGCCAAGCGTGATGTCCAGCGCGAGATCGATCGTGCGCTCAAGGAACGCAACCGCTGACCACCCTTCATAAGTTGCGGTGGAATACGGACTGTTTTGCCTGTTTGAGGGGCTATTCAGTCCCTATTTCACCGCAACTGCGGGCGTCTCATGTTCCTCACGGTTCTGACACATATGTCTCAAAGGCGGTGTCCATTATGGGCGCCGCCTTTTTGTGGGTACATATATCCATGAGGTTCCAACCCGGGTTAGGGGAGTGATCGTTATGGACAAAACTGCGTTCTTTACGATGCCGAGCGGGCTGTATGTGGTGAGTGCCTCGGCCGACGGGCTGCGCGCCGGCTGCGTCATCAACACGGCGGTGCAGGTGACGTCCATGCCGCCGCGCATTTCGGTTGCCGTGAATAAGGACAACGTCACGTCTGGCGTTATTGCGTCTGCCAAGGCCTTCGCGCTAACCGTGATCGATCAGACGGCCGATATGCTCTACATTGGCAACTTTGGATTCCGCACCAGCAGCGACTATGACAAATTTGCCAAGTACGAGACACGCGAGACCGCACTGGGTATGCCCTATGTTCCCGAGCACGCGGCAGCGCTGTTTAGCTGCCGTCTGATCGACACCGTGGACGTGGGCACGCATCTGTTGTTTATCGGCGAGGTTGAGGATGCCGAGCGTCTGAGCGGCGAGACACCGTTGACTTATGACTACTACCACAAGGTGCTGAAGGGCAAGACGCCTCCGAAGGCGTCCTCGTATCAAGGCTAGAAATGTTTTAAAAATACTTGCATTATATTATTGAGAACATATACTAATAAGCAAGTACACCAGCAGTCACGTTCGAGAGGAGAACATCATGGCTGAGGAGAAGAAGACGTATAAGTTCGTGTGCACCGTTTGCGGTTACGAGGTTGAGGTCGACACGCCCGAGCTGCCCGAGGATTACGTGTGCCCGGTGTGCGGCGTCGGCCCCGATCAGTTTGAGCTCGTCGAGGAGTAGCTCGCAGGCACACGGCGATTAGCCATACAGAGCTCTGTCCAAGGGCCCCGGTCGAATTCTCGGCCGGGGCCCTTTTCCTCCGTCCCCAAGGGATCACGGTTGCTGTTGGCCGATTCTGTCTGTTGTGAGTCCGGCCGACCTTTTGTCTTAACCTGCCACGTCTAACGGCTCAAAACGGGTCTTTCTGTTACAGATTGAGACAAACGGAGCTGTCCCTCGGAATGATCTCGATCTGTAACATCTAGACATCAAAAGCGGGTCTAGATGTTACAGATCGAGTCGTTTGACTGGGTGGGCATGCGGCCTCGTTACATCCCGGTCAACAACACGACATCGAGAATCGTCACGATGACACCGATTCCCACAAGCAGCGCGTTGAGCGGGCGCGAGTTGGCGTATTTGCCCATGACGCGGCGTGAGCTGGTGAGCCGTATGAGCACAAAGACCGTGATCGGCAGCTGAAGCGACAGCAGTGCCTGACTCCAGATGAGACCTTCAAAAGGATTTGGGACGACTAGGCACGCCGTCACTGCGCCGACGAAACAGGCCGCCACCCCGATCGAGGAATGTCGGTCGTGGATGTCGTATTCCTCGTCGAACATGCCCGCGGTGATGGTGCCCGCCGCCATGCCCGCTGTCACACTGCTCGATAGTCCCGCGAACAGCAGCGCTACCGCAAAGATGGTTGAGCTTGCCGGGCCCAAGATGGGGGAGAGCGTGGCCGCTGCGACGGCGAGGTCGTCTACGACCATGCCGTGCGCAAAGAAGGTCGTTGCGGCTAGGATGACCATGGCCGAGTTGATTGCCCAGCCCACACCCATCGAAAAGAGTGTGTCGAAGAGCTCGTAGCGCAGACGTTCTTCGATAACTTGCTCGCCTTGGCCTTCGAAGTGCATGGATTGGATGACCTCGGAGTGTAGAAAGAGGTTGTGGGGCATAACGACCGCACCCAGGACACTCACGATAATCGCGGCAGAGCCAGTGGGCATACTGGGCGTGATCCAGCTTGCGGCAGCTTGCGGCCAGTTGACCTTGACTAGTGCAAGCTCGGCCAAAAACGAGAGCCCTACCACGCCTACGAAGGCGATGATCCAGCGTTCGGCTCGCTTGTAGGAGTTCGTCATGAGCATCGCCATCGATACTGCCGCCACGATGACGCAGCCGGTGCGTACGGGCAGCCCAAAGAGCATTTGAAGTGCAATCGCGCCACCCAGGACTTCGGCCATGGCGGTGGCGATGGTCGCGAGATAGGCGCTGCCGAGCACCGCGCGTCCCACGATGCGGGGGAGAAAGCGTGTCGTGGCCTCGGCAAGGCAGGCGCCCGTGGCGATACCCAGGTGCGCTGCGTTGTGCTGCAGCACAATGAGCATAATCGTGGACAGCGTGACGATCCACAGCAGCGCGTAGCCAAACTGCGAGCCCGCGGCCATATTGGAGGCCCAGTTGCCCGGGTCGATAAAGCCGACGGTCACGAGCAGCCCGGGGCCGATATGCCGCGCAATGTCTAGGCCTCCGTGACCACCGGTGCGCCGGGAGTCAAAGTGTTGTTTGAGATGGTTGAGCATGGTGCGCTCCTGTGTATGGGCGGCGTGGCGTCGCATCTGGGCCGTGCGGCGCCACGCCCTGGGTTTAGGATTGGGCTACTTGTGCGCTTTGCCCTGATTGGCCACGGCGTCGATCTTGGCGGCGATGGTCGCCGGGTCGCCGATGTAGCGCTTGTCGAGGACGTTGAAATCGGTGTCGAAGGTGTAGACGAGCGGCACGCCGGTGGGGATGTT
>RKAY01000167.1 GCA_014846205.1 Collinsella aerofaciens
TTCGCTCGAGGACGAGCGGCTCGATGCCTACGTGCGACTGACCGAGCGCGAGCTGCGCTGCGTGCTGGAGCCGCAAAAGGGCATCTTTATCGCCGAGAGTGCCAAAGTTATCGAGCGCGCGGTGCGCGCCGGATACGAGCCGGTGAGCTTTCTTTTGGGTGAACGCTGGCTCGACCAGATGATGCCGCTGTTTGAGCAGCTTGTCGTGCGCGAGGGGGCGGGTCCGGTTCCGGTGTTCGTGGCCTCGATGGAGCTCATGGAGCAGCTGACAGGCTTTAACGTGACGCGCGGTGCGCTCGCGGCATTCCGTCGTCCACGTCAGATTCCGGTCGATGAGTTCTTGGGTGGCGTCGTCGAGGCGGCGGGGGAGCGCCCGGTGCGCGTGTGCGTGCTCGAGGGCATTGTCGACCACACCAACGTCGGCGCGATTTTCCGCTCGGCGGCTGCACTGAACGTCGATGGCATTTTGGTGAGCCCCACGTGCTGTGACCCGCTGTACCGTCGCTCGGCCCGCGTGAGCATGGGCGCGGTGTTCCAGGTGCCCTGGACGCGCATTGGCAGCGAGGCGCGCGTATGGCCGCATGATGGGCTGGGGGCGCTGCACGATGCCGGCTTTTCGTGTGCCGCCATGGCGTTGACGGATGATTCGGTGTCGTTGGACGATCCCGCGCTGCAGGAGATTGACCGCCTGGCGATCTTTATGGGCACCGAGGGTGCCGGCTTGGGCGCCAAGACCATTGCAGGCTGCGACCGCGCCGTGCGTATTCCGATGGCGCATGGGGTCGATTCGCTCAACGTGGCCGCGGCAAGCGCTGTCGCCTTTTGGCAGCTGTGCCCGCATGTGAGCAATGAGTACCACTACCAGCTGGGGCTGTATCACTAGCGGGGTGCTCTCGAGCTTTGCCGCTAGGGGTGGTTTTGCTGCCTTCGGTCGGTGTCAAGCTGCTAGCGGCTTTGCCGTTCAATTGATGTTTTGTTGTTTGACGTACGCTTGTGGGGAGGGCGTGTGGCTAAGAAATCTACGGCTATCGATGTAACGCAGGGTGTCATTTGGCAGCAGCTGCTGTCGCTGTGCGTCCCTATTTTCTTTAGCTCGTTCTTTCAGCAGGCATACACGCTTATCGGTACCTATATCGTCGGTCAGTTTGGCGGCAAGCTCGCGCTGGGTGGCATTCAGGCCACGATGGTGCTTACGGAGCTCTGCATTGGTTTTTGCGTCGGCGTGGGTGCTGGCTGTGCCGTTATTACCGGCCAGTATTTTGGTCAGCACGATGACGAGCGCCTGAGCCGATCGGTCCATACGGCGATGTCGCTCGCGCTGGTGGGCGGCATCGTCATTTCCATTCTGGGCATGGTGTTTGTCGAGCCGATGCTTGTGTTGATGAATACACCGCATGAGCTGCTGGCCGAGGGTGTGGCGTATGGCCGTTGCTACTTTGCCGCCATGTTCGCGGCGCTGCTGCTCAATATGGGGACGGCGCTGTTGCGCGCCGTGGGCGACACGCGCGGCCCGGCGGTCATTATTGCCTCCGGCTGCTTCGTCAATGTGGTGCTTGATATCATTTTTGTTGCCGTGTTGCATATGGAGGCCTTGGGTTGTGGCATCGCAGTGGCACTAACCATTTGCTCCAATGCCACGATGATTGTGGTTCGCATGATGCGTGCACCGGGTGCGTGGCGTCTTTCGCTCTTCAAGCTCGGTATTGACCCCGGTATCTGCAAGAGCATGCTTTCGTGCGGCTTGCCGCTGGGCGTTCAGTCTGCGGCATATTCGATCTCGAACGTGCTGATCCAGGTGTCAGTCAACTCGTTTGGAGCCGATGTCACGACTGCTTGGGGCCTTTCCAGCCGCCTGGACGGCATTATCTGGATGGTGACCGAGGCGCTTGGCGTGTCGATCACCACGTTCTCGGCGCAGAACTTTGGCGCGCGCAATTACGATCGCATGCGAAAGGGATACCACACGTCGCTCGTGCTTTCATTTGTGCTTATCGGCGGCCTGTCGGCCATGCTGCTGGTGTTCTCGGGTCCGCTTTCGCGTTTG
Source organism: Collinsella aerofaciens (assembly GCA_014846205.1). The sequence goes on from RKAY01000167.1 coordinate 2,045, forward strand.
TTTATCGACGATGCCGCGATTTCGGCCCACACCACGACGATCATTCATTTCATTGCACCGTTCTACGCTATTTTCTCGATTATCGAAAACGCGTCCGGCTCCATCCGTGGCGCCGGCGTGAGCTTCCAGCCTATGATGCTCACGATCTTCGGCACGGTCGTGCTCCGCGTGGCCTGGGTGTTCGCGATTATGCCGCTCGACCCCTCGCTCGAGCATCTGCTGCTGGTTTACCCCGTGACTTGGGTGATCACCGCCACGATGTTCACCGTCTACCATCACAGCGGCAACTGGCTAGGCCGCGCCACTGCCTAGTCATTGGGGACGTTCTTAAATGACTAGTCGTTGGGGACGTTCTTAAATGACTAGTCGTTGGGGACACTCTTCGCGACACGAATTTCTGTTTTTCATCCAGGTTGTCATGCATGCCCTTGTAAACTGTCAGCACGGGCTTAGCAAATTATATCGTCCGCGCCTATCAGATGTTGCCCGGTGGGTTTGTGATGGGAGGGCGATATGCCAAGAACGGGTAGAGTCGTTTCGTTAACGGGCTATAACCACATTATCGCGCGTGGTAATGGCGGCATCTGCATCTTCGAAGACGATGAAGATCGCTATCGGATGCTCACGCTGTTCGAGGATAAGCTTGTTGGGAATGGTATCGGCGTTACTGCGTGGTGTCTCATGTCGAACCATTTTCATCTCATGGTTGATGACCCTAACGGAAGAATCTCATCTTGCATGAGCGGTATCCTTACCTCGTACGTCAAATACTTTAATCATAAAACCGATCGTGTCGGGCATTTGTTTCAGGATCGGTTTAAGAACATTCCAGTTGAGAACGATATCCAGGCAATTGCGCTCGCTGATTACATCCATATGAATCCCGTTAAGGCGGGTGTTTCGGCTGTCGATAATTATCGCTGGTCCAGCTATCGGGCATATGCGTATGGTTATGATGGGTTTGGGTTTTGCGATCCTGGCATTGTGTTGGATCTCGTGGGCGGATCACTTGAATATCGGCATTATCTTGATGAGCGACTAGAGAGCGCGCCTTATGACGCCGAGCCCCGTCCTCGTGTTCTTGACGATGAAGTGCTCAGAATCGCGAAGGAGATTGCTTTTCCTGTTTCTCTTTCCGACATTAAGGCGATGACTCCAGCCGAACGCAGGCCGATTCTTTGTAAAATGCGGAAATCAGGCCTTACGGTTAATCAAATTGTTAGGGCGGTTGGTCTTGGCCGCGCAACGGTTGCGAATGGCACGTCGGGGTGGCGTGAGTTTTAGGGCCCCGATTTTGCCCTTTCCCCAAGAAAGAGTGTCCCCAACGACTAGACATTTAAGAACGTCCCCAATGACTAGTATTCGATGCCTTGGCGGGCAAGGAGGCCTTCGTCGAAGTAGTGTTTGACGGGGCGCATTTCGGTTACTAGGTCGGCAAGGTCTGCGAGGGGCAGCAGGCCGCGGCCGGTGAGCACGAGCTCCGTGGTCGTTGGCTTCATCGCGATCAACGCTTCGACGTCTTCTCGCATCACAAATCCGCGGCGCATGGCTTCTCCCAGCTCATCCAAGATCAGTACGTCGGCCTGGCTAATCTGCTCGCGCGCCAGCTCCATGATCTGTACGGCACATGCTTTTGGCGTGTCGCGGTCGGCTTGTACAATGCGCAGTCCCAAGCGCGGCGCGGCATCATGTTCGGCGCAGTGCAGCTTCTTGGCAAACTGAAGCATGAGCACGTTAAGACCATAACCCGTGGCGCGCAGCGCGAGCCCCAGCGCAGCCGTCGTCTTGCCCTTGCCGTCGCCCGTATAGATTTGAACCTTGCCGACTTCCAGTGATGCCATCTCTGTCCTTTCGTGCCCGGCGTCGGTTTATCGCCGTGCGGGTTGGGTATTCTAGAAAACATTATCAACCCCAGTAGATGGAGTTCAAGCAGATGGAGATGGATGACAACAAACGTAGACGGAATATGATCCTCTACGTGCTCATCGCCTTCGTCGTCTACCTCGTGCTCTCGACCGTTCTGTTCCCCAACATCGGTCACACGCAGCAG
>RKAY01000001.1 GCA_014846205.1 Collinsella aerofaciens
GAAGGGGCGGCTCTTTTCGCGACCGCGCACGTACGGCACGATACAATAGGTGCAGAAATTATTGCAGCCCGTCATGATGGGCACCCAGGCGTGATACTGGGTCTCGCGATGCCATGGCATGCTCATGGCGTCCGTATCCTCATGCTCATTGGTGCGGATATGACGCTTACCATCCAGGAATGCGTCGGCAATGAGTTCAGCCACATGTGCAATGGAATGCGTGCCGAAAATGACGTTGACGTTATCGACGTTGGTAAGCAGTCCCTCACCGTCGCGCTGGGCAATACAGCCGCCTACGGCAACCACGCGCTTGCCCGAGGGCGAAGGCGGCAGGCTTTTGCAGGAATTGCATTGACCGTACAGGCGAGTATCGGCGGCCTCGCGCACGCAGCACGTCATAAAGACAACGATATCGGCGTGCTCGGGATCGAGCGCCATAAGGCAGCCATATGAATCAAGCAAGCCGCTCACGCGCTCGGAATCGTGCTGATTCATCTGACAGCCAAACGTGCGGATAAAGTAGGTTTTACCGGCAAGAATTTCGCGTGCGGAACGCTGGTCCATATGCATGTGTCCTAACGAAGAAGGCTGATCAAAGAGAGCAAACGCTACGCCACGGGCTTAACGTCATCAACGACGACGTTATCCATGGCGGCTCGATTGATTTGATGAACGTAAATAGAGAGACGGATCGCCGTGCGAGATTCCCCGTTGATGAGAATATCGGAGAACACCGGCGCACAGGAGATATCGAAGCCCGTGGGAATCAAAAAGCCGCGCGCAATAGCCACGGCCTTAATGGCCTGGTTGACGGCACCGGCACCGACACACTGAATATTGACGGGTACGCCATCTTTGACCATGCCGGCAATGGCGCCGGCTACGGACGCGGGTGATGATTTGCTTGATACCTTCAGGCAATCCATGAAGAAACTCCTGCGTTTAAAAGTACGTTTTAACTGCAATAACTGTATCGTACCGAGCGGACTCGGTAAAGATGCTATTCCTCTTTGGCAAGATCGAACGTCACGGTGATGCGATCACGGGAAACACGAATCTTAGGGTCGCCGCAGAGGTTGAGGTAATACCGAGCAGCAAGGTCGTTAAAGTCGCGCTCAACAGCTCGTGAGAACTGTGCCATATCGTCCTTGGCAATACGCAACCCGCGGCGGTCCTTGGCAAGATCGATCGGAGTGGACGCACGCGAGGATGAGTCGCGCTCACGAAGGAGACGCGCGGTCACGCCGCGAACGGGCTTAATCTGCCCGGCCAAGATACGATGGGCCGTGCGTTCGGACATCTCAAGACCAAGACCCGAACAAATACGGATAAAGTCCTCGGCATCCGATGCAAGCCCCAGTCGATCGATCACCGGAAGCTCGGCTTCGTCATCAATAAACAAAAGACGGGACGCATCGAGACGACAGGATGCCTGCGCATGCAGCGTCGCGGCGATTTCCGACGGAGATCCCAAATAGACATCACAGGCGCGCAGCTCCTCGAGGGCAAACTCGCAGGCGGCGCGAATGATGTTGTGGGGGCCGCGGGCGCACACGTAATGACCGTCCTCGTCCTTGACGGCCTGGGGCCAGCTGGACTGATCGGCACGCTCGCTGAGGCGGTCGGTGGCGACGCTCACCTTAAAGGCGGAGCCAAGGTCCACGTCCGACGTGACGACGCGAGCCTCGTCGGTGTTCTGCTTAATCGAGAACAAAGCCATGCCTCGTCCGTGAACACCCCAGCGATCCATCTTCATGCTCTCGAGCTTAGAGGTGACGCGAGCATCGAAAATGCGCTCTTGCATGTCCTGTGGCACGCCCGAACCGTTATCCAGGAAAACGAGCGTACGGACGCCATCTTCCTTGATCGTGGCGAGATAGACCTTATCGGCGCCGGCATCACGAGCATTACGAAGCATTTCGATGACGATATCCTCGACATGCTGAATGTCGTGCTTTGCCTGACGCCGCTCGGCCTCCGAAACGCGGAGGCGGACATACCCCTCGCCAAGGTTTTCCTCGACGCGAAGGTTGCCCTCCCCCGACATCGACGCGATAAATGAGATGAGCTCGTTCGCGTCGCTCATGTTATTTAGCGATATCGACGGCGCGGCTCTCGCGAATCACGACAACGCGCACCTGGCCCGGATACTCCATCTCTTCCTCGATCTGATGGGCGATATCGTGAGCCAAAACCGTGGACTGGGCGTCGGAAATCTTGTCCGGCTGCACCATAACGTGAACCTCGCGACCAGCCTGCATGGCATAGGTACGCTCGACACCGTCATGGGAGTTGGCGATCTCCTCGAGCTTCTCAAGACGCTTGATATAGTTCTCGGCCGACTCACGACGGGCACCAGGGCGAGAGGCAGAGACAGCATCGGCGGCCTGAACGAGAACGTCGAGCACCGTATTGGGGTCGACGTCGGCGTGGTGGGCCTCGATGGCGTGAACGATAACGGGCTTCTCGCCATAGCGGCGGGCAAGCTCAGCGCCAATAACGGCATGCGGACCCTCGACGTCATGATCGATTGCCTTGCCGAGGTCGTGCAGCAGACCGGCGCGCTTGGCCGTCACAACGTCCAGACCAAGCTCAGAAGCCATCACACCGCACAGGTCGGAGACCTCGAGGGAGTGCTGAAGCACGTTCTGGCCAAACGAGGTGCGGTAGCGCAGGGCACCCAGGGTCTTGACGATTTCGGGGTGCAGGTCGTGGATGCCGGTATCGAAGGCGGCCTGCTCGCCAGCCTCGCGCACGCGCTGCTGAACCAGGTCGGCAGCCTTGTGATACATCTCCTCGATGCGGGCGGGGTGAATACGGCCGTCGGCGATGAGGTTCTCGAGAGCGACGCGGGCAGTCTCGCGACGGACGGGGTCGAAGCTCGAGAGCACTACGGTCTCGGGCGTGTCGTCGATCACGAGGTTGACGCCGGACACCTGCTCGAAGGTGCGGATGTTACGACCCTCGCGTCCGATGATACGGCCCTTCAGGTCGTCAGAAGGAATATGCACGGAGGTAACGGTGACCTCGGCGGTGTGATCGGCGGCACAGCGCTGAATCGCCAGGGACAGGATCTCCTGGGCGGTCTTATGGCACTCCGCGCGAACCTGCTGCTCAGACTCGCGAATGATGGTGGCAGCCTCATGGGTGACCTCGCCACGCACCTTGTCGAGCAACTCCTTATGGGCATCCTCGCGGGTAAGGTCGGCGATACGCTCGAGCTCGGAGGTCTGCTTGGCACAGAGCTCCTCAAGCTCACGGGAGCGCTTCTCGACTTGGCCGGCCTGGCTGGACAGCTGATGCTCGCGCTTATCGAGGGCATCGTTACGGCGATCGAGGGACTCCTCGCGCTGCATCACGCGATTCTCGAGCGTACGAATCTCGCTCTTGCGCTGCTTGTCCTCGGCCTCGGCAGCCTGCTTATTCTTGATGATCTCTTCCTTGGCCTCAAGCAGAGCCTCTTTTTTGAGGGTATCGGCCTGACGCTTTGCATCACCGATCAGGGACTCAGCCTGTGCATGTGCCGACTGAATCTTTTCATCGGCCTCGTGTAGACTACCCTGCTTGGCGGTGCGCATGTAGGCAATGGCGACGATGGCACCCACAAGGATACCAACGAGCGCTGCTGCGAAGTTAGGCATGCTCACTCCTTTTTATGGATTCGTTACATAACAAAGCGAACCGTCCTTACGAACGGCTCGCGACATTTGAGTAATATGGGCGCAGCTTATGCGGGTCGGATACAGAGAAACATATAAACAAACTCATCAAAGATGAGCACATATCACAAAGCAAATGAC
>RKAY01000003.1 GCA_014846205.1 Collinsella aerofaciens
GTGGCGCCGTGGCGCTTGGAGAGCTTCTTGCCGTCGGCGCCCAGGATCATGGAGATGTGGGCGAACGTGGGCACGGGCGCGCCGAGGGCCTCGTAGACCATGACCTGGCGCGGGGTGTTGGACAGGTGATCGTCGCCGCGGATGACGTGGGTGATCTTCATCATGGCGTCGTCGACGACGGTTGCGAAGTTGTACGTGGGCGTGCCGTCCGAGCGGAAGATGACAAAGTCGTCGAGCTCCTTAGCATCGAAGGTCACCTCGCCGTGGACGGCGTCGTGGATGACGACATCGCCGCGGTCCTCGGGCACCTTGATGCGCAGGACGTAGGGCTCGCCGGCCTCGATGCGGCGACGGGCCTCCTCGGGATCAAGATCGCGGCAGCGGCGCTGATAGCCCTGGAAAGGGTCCTTGCGCTCCTGCGCGGCCTTACGGTCGGCATCGAGCTGCTCCTTGGTGCAGAAGCAGGGATAGGCCTTGCCCTCGTCCCAAAGCTTCTGGGCGGCCTGCTTGTACAAGTCCAGGCGCTCGGTCTGGGCGTAGGGGCCATAGTCGCCGCCCACCTCGGGGCCCTCGTCCCAGTCCAGGCCAAGCCAACGCATGGCGCGCAGGATGATCTGCGTGTTCTCGTCGGTGGAGCGGGTGGGGTCGGTGTCGTCGATGCGCAGGATGAACGTGCCGCCATTTGCGCGGGCAAAGGCCCAGTTATAGATAGCGGTGCGGGCGCCGCCGATGTGCAGCTTGCCCGTCGGTGAGGGTGCAAAGCGGACGCGAACGTCTGATGCCATGGATATCTCCTCGATTGCAGGATGGATGTCTAACCGCACCAGTATAAAGCAACAATGCAACCTCCGCACAAAGGGCACCGACCCACTCATTGGGGACAGACTTAAATGACCAGTCGTTTGGGACGTTCTTAGTTTAAGGCCACTCATTTAAGCCTGTCCCCAATGAGTAGGTGCGGAAAGGGTGTGAATGTTGGATTTACGCGCTATGATGTGCCCTTGCATACAGAGCCCGGCGGAATGGTAACGGTCGCCGGGACACGTTATTCGAAAGGACAATCATGTCAGAAGAACTTCGTTCCATCCCACCCCAACACGGGTCCTTTGTTTTTACGTCGGAGTCGGTGACCGAAGGTCATCCCGATAAGATCGCTGACCAGATCAGTGACGCCGTCCTCGACGCAATCCTCGCCAAAGAAATAGAGCTCCAGGAGCAGGGCTACATCGCCCCCAACGGCGTGCCTGCCAACGTGGAGAACGTCCGCTGCGCCTGCGAGACCCTCGTGACCACCGGCACCGTCATCGTTGCCGGCGAGATCCGCACGCAGGCCTACGTCGACGTGCAGGAAATCGCCCGCGGCGTCATCCGCCGCATTGGCTACAACCGCGCCAAGTTCGGTTTTGACTGCGACACCTGCGGCGTCATGAGCCTCATCCACGAGCAGTCACCCGACATCGCCCAGGGCGTCGACGAGTCGTTTGAGACCCAGACCGGCGCTACCACCGACCCGATCGACCTGATTGGCGCCGGCGACCAGGGCATGATGTTTGGCTACGCCTCAAACGAGACCAAGACCTTAATGCCCATGCCGCACTACCTTGCCAGCCGCCTGGCCGAGCGCCTGGCAGCCGTGCGCCACGACGGTACCCTCTCCTACCTGCGCCCCGACGGCAAGACACAGGTCACCGTGCGCTACGAAGATGGCAAGCCCGTCGAGGTCACGACCATCGTCATCTCCACGCAGCATGCCGCCGAGATCGAGGACATGGGCAAGATCAAGGACGACCTCATCGAGCACGTCATCACCCCCGTCATGGCTGCCGAGAACATGCCGTGGGACAACGCGGACATCTACGTGAACCCCACCGGTCGCTTTGTCGTGGGCGGCCCCATGGGCGACACGGGCCTGACCGGCCGCAAGATCATCGTCGACACCTACGGCGGCTACGGCCGTCACGGCGGTGGCGCCTTTAGCGGCAAGGACTGCACCAAGGTCGACCGCTCTGCCGCGTATGCCGCGCGCTGGGTCGCCAAAAACGTGGTCGCCGCCGGCCTGGCCAATCGCTGCGAAGTCGAGCTGGCCTACGCCATCGGCGTGTCCAAGCCGCTGTCGATCATGGTCGACACCTTTGGCACCGCGCATGTCGCCGAGGACAAGATCGTCGAGGCCGTCGAGAAGACCTTCGACCTGCGCCCGGGCGCCATCATCCGCGACCTGGACCTGCGTCGCCCCATCTACGAGAAGACGGCAGCCTACGGCCACTTCGGCCGCGAAGACGCCGACTTCACCTGGGAGAAGACCGACCGCGTCGAGGAACTCAAAGCAGCCTGTGGCTTGTAATTTAGGAACCACCAAGGTCACAACACGCACACGCTTTCAAAAGAAGTACCGCCCCCAAGCGGTACTTCTTTTTTATTAATCCGGTAGTGAAGATGTTTCGATATGAGTCTACGCTGCGTCACCAGCTCATGAATTTTGCAACACGCGCACTTCTACCATGTATCCTTAGTCCCGAGGGGCGGGGCATAAGGTCGATCGCGAGTTCCGCACGAGCCGGAGAGCACTTAATGTGCTCTCCGTGCGAGCAGGACTGTCCGAGCAGGCGACCTTATGCCCCGCCCCTCGGGACGACGGGATAGAAAAGGAGCAACCATGGCAGGCAAGCCGCAAACACTAGCTACGACCTCGGCTTTCGAGATCTTAGGCCCCGTCATGGTCGGCCCCAGCTCATCGCACACCGCCGGTGCCCTGCGCTGCGCACAGGTTGCCGCCAGCCTGCTTGAAGGCCGCATCACCAAGGTCACCTTTGGCCTGTGGAACTCCTTCGCGCACACCTACCGCGGCCACGGCACTGACCGCGCGCTCGTCGCGGGCATCCTGGGCCTCGACACCGACGACGAGAACATCAAGCAGGCCTTTGACCTCGCACGCGAGCAGGGCCTCGAATATCACTTTGACATAAAGGGCGATGATGCCTCCATCCACCCCAACACCGTGGACATCGACATGCAAGACGACGCGGGCGCCACGGCGCAGGTCCGCGGCGAGAGCCTGGGCGGTGGCAAGATGCGCATCAGCCGCATCAACGGCGTCGGCGTCGACATCTCGGGCATGTATTCCACGCTTTTCGTGGCGCACCAGGATGTACCCGGTGTGCTCGCCGCGCTCACGAACCTGCTCGCCTACGCGCATGTGAACATCGCCTTCTGCCGCACCTACCGTACCGAGGTGGGCGGCCAGGCCTACTCCGTGTTTGAAACCGATGGCACGCCCGACGATACCGTCGTCCCCATGCTGCGCAAGCTCGACAATGTCGATTACGCCACCTTCATTGAGCTTCCCGGTTCGGCCTCCTCGCTCTCCCCCGGCGTCTCGGCCAAGGAAATCTTCGACGACGGCGAGCAGTTGCTTGACGCCTGCGCCGAACTGGGCCTCAACATCGGCGCCGTCATGGCCGTGCGCGAGGCACGCCTGACCGGCGAGCAACACGCCGTCGCTTCCATGCGTCGCGTGCTCGAAGTTATGAAAGACGAGACCACGGCTCCCATCGCCAATCCGCAGCGATCACTCGGCGGCCTCATTGGCGGCGAGGCCAAGCTTGTCGAAGCCACCGGCCACAACGGCCTGAGCTCCAGCTTAATGGGCGCCGTCCAGACCGAAGCCGTAGCACGCGCAATGGCCGTGCTCGAGCGCTCCGCCACCATGGGCGTGATCGTCGCCGCCCCCACGGCAGGCTCCGCGGGCGTCGTCCCCGGCTGCGTGCTGGCGCTGGCCGAGCACCTGCAGCTC
>RKAY01000144.1 GCA_014846205.1 Collinsella aerofaciens
GAGCTTGCGCAAGAAGTTGCTGCTGGCGGTATTTGTGCCGTGACGGGTCTTGCGCACGTTCGCCCAGGGGACGCCCTGGGCGCGGAGCCCGCGGGCGATGCGCCCGTCATTGCGCCGGTCCTCACCTATACGGTGCTGCCGGGCGAACATGACGTCCATACGGTGTTCAAAGCATTGACTGAGTTGGCGGACGAAGATCCCATGCTCGGCGTAAGCTGGAATACGCATCTTGAGCAGATTCACCTGCAGTTGATGGGCGCCGTGCAGCTCGAGGTCGTGCAGCGCGTGCTGGCCGATCGTTTTGGCCTTGCGGTCGAGTTTGAGCCCGGCGGCATTCTCTATAAGGAGACTATCTCGCAGCCGGTCGAGGGTGTGGGCCACTTTGAGCCACTGCGCCACTATGCCGAGGTGCATTTGCGCTTGGAGCCGTTGCCAGCGGGTTCGGGCGTGCAGTTTGGCACCGTGACCTCGACCGATGAGCTCGATCTTAACTGGCAGCGTTTGGCGCTCACCAACGCTATGGAGCGCGATCACCTGGGCGTGTTGACGGGCTCGCCCATCACCGATGTGCGCATTACGCTCACGGGCGGCCGCGCGCATGCCAAACACACCGAGGGCGGCGATTTTCGCCAGGCCACGTACCGCGCGATTCGCCAGGGTTTGATGCAGGCTCGTGAGGCCGGCGCAGCCGTGCTGCTGGAGCCTTGGTACCACTTTGAGCTCGAGGTGCCGGGGGAGTGCGTAGGCCGGGCGCTCTCGGATGCCACGCGCATGGGTGCCGAGTACGAGCCGCCGACGATGGCGGGAGACCGGGCGAAGCTTGTGGGTCGCGTGCCGGCATCCGAGGTGCAGGATTATGCGCTGGAGGTGGCTGCCTACACGAGCGGTCGCGGCCATCTGTACCTGGAGTTCGCCGGTTACGCGCCCTGTCATGATGCCGAGCGCGTAATCGAGACGGCGGCCTATGAACCCGAGGCCGATCTGCCCAACACGCCCGACTCGGTCTTTTGCTCTCACGGCGCCGGCTACACGGTCAAATGGTACGACGTGCCCGCCGCGGCGCACGTAAAGGTCGATCCTGCCACCTTCCGCCCCTGGCGAGCGGCCGACGCGGAGTTTTTTGGCCACATGTGACATAGGGACAGCCCCTTTGTCACATTGATGTTTGGGAGAGGTCAAAACATGGTGATTCATACTGAGCGTTTGACGCTTCGTCCGTGGCGCGAGACGGATGCGGCGAGCCTGTTTGCATATGCGAGCGATCCGGACGTGGGGCCGGCTGCGGGTTGGCCGCCCCATCGAAGCATTGAGGAGAGCAGGGAGATCATTCGGACGGTCTTTGCGGCGCCCCATACCTTTGCCATTTGCCTGGCTGAGGCAGACGAGCCCGTGGGCAGCATCGGGCTCATGCCGCCTCGCTGCGAGTCGAACAGCCAAAGAGGCGGACTCGAGTTCGAGGTGGGGTATTGGATCGCCAAGCCGTTCTGGGGTCGAGGCTTTGCTCCCGAAGCGGTGCGAGCTATGCAGCGCTATGCGTTCGATACGCTTGGCTGCAAGGCGCTTTGGTGCGGATACTACGAGGGCAATAACAAGTCGTTACGCGTTCAGCAAAAGTGCGGATTCGCGCCGCATCACGTTGAGCGCGACGTACTTTGCGAGCTTATGGGCGATGTGCGTACCGAGTGCTTTACGTATTTGACCCGCGAAGACTGGCGCGAGCAGGCACAGTGCGAGTAACGTGACAAAGGGACAGTCCCTTTGCCACGTTCGGCTAACAGGAAGGGGAGCGATGGCGGTGTCGCAACAACCAAGTGCTATCGAGGTGCGTGGCGCGCGCGTCCATAACCTTAAGGACATCGATATCGATATTCCGCTGGGAAAGCTCGTGGGTATTGCCGGCGTATCGGGTTCGGGCAAGAGCTCGCTGGCACTGGGCGTTCTTTACGCCGAGGGCTCGCGTCGCTACTTGGAGGCGCTCAGCACCTATACTCGACGTCGCCTGACGCAGGCCGAGCACGCTCAGGTGGATGAGGTATTGCACGTGCCGGCGGCGCTCGCGTTGCATCAGCGCCCCAGTGTGCCAGGCGTGCGCTCGACCTTTGGCACCATGACCGAGCTCAACAATAGCCTGCGTCTGCTCTTTAGCCGCTGTGCCCATCACGTGTGCCCGCATTGCGGGGCGCGTGTGGAGCCGAGCCTTAACGTTGCCGCTGGCCTGTCGCTCACGTGCCCTGCATGCGGTCGCGAGTTTTACGCGCCGAGCGCCGAGGACCTTGCCTTCAACAGCGGCGGTGCGTGCCCTACCTGCGGCGGCACGGGCGTTATGCGCGAGGTGGACGAGGCGAGCCTGGTGCCCGACGAGTCGAAGACTATCAACGAGGGTGCGGTGCTTCCCTGGGGCACGCTCATGTGGGATCTGATGAAACAGGTGGCCGGCGAGATGGGCGTGCGCACCGATGTGCCGTTTAACCAGCTCACGCCCGCCGAGCGCGATATCGTGTTCCATGGCCCGGCGGTTAAGAAGCACATTCTCTACGTTCCCAAAAACGGCGAGGGCGCCACGCCACTCGATTTCACCTATTACAACGCCGTCTATACCGTCGAGAATGCGCTCGCCAAGGTTAAGGACGATAAGGGCCTCAAACGCGTTGCGCGCTTTTTGCGCGAGGGGCCATGCCGTGACTGTGGCGGCACGCGTCTCTCCGAGGCTGCGCGCCAGCCCCAGGTGCGCGGTATCAATCTGGTGCAGGCCGCGGCCATGACGCTGGGTGAGGCGATTGAGTGGGTGCGCGGGGTGCCCGCATCCTTGCCGGCCGAGATGCAGCCCATGGCAGCGGATATCTGCGATTCGTTTTTGAGCACGGCCCGTCGCCTGGTCGATCTGGGTCTCGATTACCTTTCGCTCGACCGCGCCGGCGCCACGCTGTCCACAGGCGAGCGCCAGCGCGTGCAGCTTGCCCGCGTGGTGCGCAACCGCTCGACGGGCGTGCTTTATGTGCTGGACGAGCCTTCGATTGGCCTGCATCCTGCTAACGTTGACGGCCTGGTGGGCGTGATGCACGATCTGGTGGATGACGGCAACACCGTGGTCGTTGTCGATCACGACACGCGCGTATTGGCGGAAGCCGATTATCTGGTCGAGATGGGCCCCGTTGCCGGAGCAGGCGGCGGTAATGTGATTGCCACTGGCACGGTGGACGAGGTCGAACAATCGCAGGGCAGCCGCATCGCCCCGTTTTTGCGCGCAGAGTCCAAGCGCTTGCGCCCGCAGGTGTCCGACGAGGAAATGTTCGACCGGGGCCATATCCGCATGGCGACCGATGCCATCCATACCGTCAAGCCGCTCGAAGTTGATATCCCGCGCGGTCGCTTGGTCGCGGTGACGGGCGTTTCGGGTTCGGGTAAGACGACGTTGGTACTCGAGACGCTCATTCCGGCACTCAAGGCGCAGGCAGCCGGCGAGCGCCTGCCGGGGCACGTGCGTTGGGTCGATGCCGAGGGCATTGCCCGTGCAAATCTGATTGACGCTACGCCTATCGGCGCCAACGTGCGCTCGACGGTGGCGACTTATGCCGACATCCATGACGAGCTGCGTCGCGCCTTCGCCCGTACGCCCGAGGCCAAGGCAGCCGGCTACAAGGCGGGCGCCTTTAGCTACAACACT
>RKAY01000086.1 GCA_014846205.1 Collinsella aerofaciens
TCCCGAGAACGAGCTTTCGGTTGCCGCGGGCGTGGAGCTGGACCCACGTACGCGCGGCGCCGTGGTGGACCAGAGTCTGCAGACGGGCGTGCCGGGCATCTTTGCCTGCGGCAACGTGCTGCACGTGCACGATCTGGCCGACAATGTGACAACCGAGTCAGAGCATGCCGGTGCGGCTGCGGCGGCATGGGCGTTGGACGGCGGCGCTGGGATGAGCGCTGCGGGCCCGGGCTGTCAGCTTACGGTCTCCCCCGCCGGCATTGCGGGTTACGCACTGCCGGGACGCATTACGGCTGTAGCGCTCACCAAACTCAACTTCCGCGTACGCCGGCCGGTCGATGCCGCCCGCGTGCGCATTCTGGCAGGCGACAAGGAGCTGTTTGCAGGCAAGGTGCGCCCGTTTAAACCGAGCGTCATGGAAAGCTTCCCGCTGCCAGCAAAGGTGATTCAGCGTGCACTCGACCTGGGTGTTAGCGAGATTGTCCTGTCCGTCGATCCCGTAGAGGAGGCGTAAGGCCATGAGCACGAATGTGACCGAGACATTGCGGTTCAACTGCACCACCTGCCCATCCGAGTGCCTCCTGACCGTGGAGATCGAGCGCAGCGCAGACGGCGCCGTGGCAGAGGTGCGCTCCGTAACCGGCAACAGCTGCCCGCGCGGTGATACGTTCGCACATCAGGAGCTCACCTGCCCCATGCGCGTGCTCACTACCACCGTGGCGGTATCCGGCGGCGACGAGAGGCTGCTGCCCGTGCGCACAGCCGAAGCCATCCCGCTGGCACTCCATGCCCAGGCGATGGACCTCATCCGCGGCCTAGTGGTCAAAGCCCCCATCCGCATGGGCGATGTAGTCCTCCCCAACCTCCTAGACACCGGTACCAACCTCGTCGCTAGCATGGACATCGACCCAGCCTAAGCAGCTCATTTAGAACGGAGCTCTTTTAGCTACCCCGCCATCCACCCCGTCCCTCCTCAATTGCGGTGAAATAGTTCCTGATTTCCGCCAAAACCCCGGCATCCAGGAGCTATTCCACCGCAACTATCCTTGGAATCGGCATTTAGCTTGTGCCCACTTTAATGCCATTTCAAAACTATGCCGGATTACGGGGCTGATTCGGAGACCCCCATCCATACCGGTAATTTTCGATTTTTGATAAGCCGTCTACCTGCAGTTTTAATTTCGCGATTTTTCCCATGGTCAAGTAATACAGGTCCAGCCCCGTAATCCGCCATAGTTTTGAAAGCAGCCCATTTGGGACGGGACCATATTGACTACTTTTACCTATCAGCCCGCATGTTTGACGCAGCTAAAATAGCCTCGTCCCAAATTGACTACCCTGGCATTGGAGATACCATGGTGGCAACCTAGCGAAAGGACGATGTATGGCACATGTCGATGACCAGCGCGTGGCGCGCGTGCTCGATGCGCTCGAGGCGCAACACCCCGGCGCGCAGCTGCTTGTGAACGACCCGTGGTCGATCTACTATCTGACCGGCTTTTATGCCGATATGTTCGAGCGTTTTTGCGGCGTGCTGCTCGCGCGCGATGCCGAGCCCGTGATCTTAGTTAACGCGCTGCATCAGCTGCCCGAGTACGACAATGCCCGCGTCGCCTATCACACCGACACCGACGTCGTGACAGACGCCATCGCACGCGAGATCAATCCTGCCAAGCCACTCGGCATCGACACCGTCATGCGTTCCGGCTTTTTAATGCCCCTTATGGATCGTCACGCCGCAAGCGAGTTCTTCCTGGGCGACTTTGCCGTCACCGCCGCACGCACCCACAAGGACGAAGCCGAGCAGGAGCTCATGCGTGTGTCCTCGGCCGCCAACGACGCCGTGATGGCCGACGCCATCAAGCTCGTTCACGAGGGCGTAACGGAGCGCGAAATTGCCGACCAGATGCTCGGTCTGTACCGCAATCACGGCTGCGAGGGTTTTAGCTTTCCGCCCATCGTAAGCTTTGGTGCCAACGCCGGCGACCCGCATCACGAGCCCGACGATACGGTACTCAAGCGCGGCGACGTGGTACTGTTCGACATTGGCGGGCGTCGTCGCAACTACTGCTCGGACATGACACGCACGTTCTTTTGGGGCGAGCCGGACGAGGAGACAGCACGCATCTACGACATCGTGCGTCGCGCCAACGAGGCCGCCGAGGCGCTCATCGCACCGGGCGTGCGCATGTGCGACCTGGACCGCGCCGCGCGCGACGTGATTGAGGACGCTGGCTACGGCAAGTACTTCACGCATCGCCTGGGCCACTCAATCGGTCTGCAGGACCACGAGCCAGGCGACGTTTCCCTTGTCAACGAGCAGGTCGTAGAGCCGGGCATGACGTTCTCTATCGAGCCGGGCATCTACCTCCCCGGCCACACCGGCGTCCGCATCGAGGACTTGGCCCTGGTCACCGAGTCCGGCGTCGAGATTCTCAACGCCTACCCCCACGGCCCAGTCCGCCTCGACTAGGCATGCCACCAAAGCTCCCCTAGAAGTTGCGGTGAAATACGGACTGTTTAAGGCTTCTAGCCCATAAAACAGTCCCTATTTCACCGCAACTGATGAGGGGGGATGGGTTAACGGAGCAAGCCTGCCACTTCGCCGGCTAGGGTGATGGTGCCGGCGGCTACGAAGGGCTCTCCCGCGGCATCGAAGGCGGCGAGGGCCTCGGAAACGCTGGGGTACACGCCCGCGAGCTTGTCGGCATCCACCAGGGCAGCGAGTTCCTCTGCCGGCAGGGCGCGATCGGAATCGGTCTGGGTTACGACCACGCGCGGGAAGGCCGGGATCAGCACATCGACGATGCCCGCCACATCCTTGTCGGCCAGCGCGGCACACAGCAGCGTGGGGCGATTCTCCACGCACAGGTCGATCTCATCCAGCGCGCTTACAAAGTTCTCGCAGCTCTGAGGGTTATGGCAGGCGTCGATCAACTTGAGCGGATCGGTTCCCAGCACATCAAAGCGACCCGGCGTGGGACAGCCCATAAGCGAAGCGTCGAGCTTGTCATGGTCGAGTTCGCGGCCCAGATACCCCTCGCACAGCATAATCGCGCACGCGGCATTCTGCGGTTGATACGCCGGTTTGACCATACTCGACGTATAGATCGCACGCGGCGTGGTGCAGCTAAACTCAACCGTATCGCCCACATGCGCCGGCACCTTAGTCGTGGTGTGGCTCACCACGAGCGGCACCACACCGCACTCCCGGCAGTGGGCATCCATCACGCGCTGAACGCTCGGCTCATGCGTGCCCTCGCCCAGCACAACCAGGCGCCCGGGTTTGATGACCGCGGCCTTCTCCCCCGCAATGGCCTCGAGAGTGTCGCCCAAAATGCGTGTATGGTCGAGGCCGATACCCGTAATGGCAACGGCGACGGGATCGGTCGCACTCGTGGCGTCCCAACGGCCGCCCATGCCAACCTCGAGCACGGCAACGTCCACCGCAGCCTCGGCAAACACCACCAGCGCGGCAGCCGTCAGCAGGTCAAACGGTGTGATGGTATAGGCGCGCTCCCCCGCCGCCACACGACGAGCATTCACGCGATGCCCCGCCTCGACGGCGGCAGAAACGCCACGGGCAAACGCCTCATCGCTCACGACGCGCCCATCGACCTCCATGCGCTCGGGATA
>RKAY01000129.1 GCA_014846205.1 Collinsella aerofaciens
GCCACAGATAACGCCACCACAGCAGCGCCATCAAAAACGATGCCGTCTGCGCGACGGCCTGAAGCAATTGAATGTCGAGGTCATCGATCGAAAAACCCATGGACACCGATGCGACGCCAAGGGCGGAGAACAAAACGACGCTCAGGGCAATATCGGCAGCGACGACGCCAAAACAGGCAAGCGCCCAAATCATCGCATTGAGCATGCCAACCTCCTCAAGAACCGTTCCCTAGTTCTACCACAAACTGGCAAAACGCTGATCCCTTGGGGGTGGAGGAAAACGGATCCTTTTGTTGCTGAGTTAGTATTTAGAGCGCGATGACATCCGAGATATCGAGCGCCTGAGCATCGGCGACGTCGTGCGTGGCAAGCAGGAGCATGCGACCGTCGAGCAGGTCGAGCACAGTCTCGGCCGTCGCATCGCGCGCAGAGGCGTCCAGGCCGGTAAAGGGCTCATCCAGAATGACGGCACAGCCGCCACACAGCAGGGCGCGGGCGATCTCGACACGACGGCGCTGTCCACCCGAAAGCTCGGCCACGCGCGCATGCACGTCGATTCCCGGCACTAACCGGCGCAGTAAGGCCGCAGCACTCGAAGTATCCACGCGTGCATCGGCGCACACCAGCACGTTATCCAGCGCCGAGGCGCCCTCTACCAGGCGCGCGTCCTGAAACACCATCGAGCACGGCACGCACTCCCCCGCCGCCAGGGCGAGTAGCGTCGACTTGCCCACGCCTGAAGCACCCATCACGCAAACACGCCCACCCGCGGGCACGTTGAGCGCCAAACCGTCAAGCGCCGGCGCCCAGGGCGCACGGTCGCCCACGGCAAGCGCAAGCTCCGACGCAGCGCCGGCGCCAGCAGAGGCCGCACGCCCACGGCCCCCGCGTCCATGCGCCTGCACGGCCACACGCCATGCCACGGAACCCGAAGCCCGCAGCAGCCACACCAGCACGCGCTCGCACGCCCACGAGGCAGCAACGACCAGCACGGTCCACGCCAGCAGGTCCGCTGTCTCGATCAAAAGCTTCGCCTGATAGATGCGCTCACCCACGGTGCCCACCGCCATGCCGATGAGCTCCGCCGCCACGCCAGCCTTCCAGCTCATGCCGATCACGGCACGCGCGCACGAAAGTACAAACGGCAGGACCTCGCGCCAGGTATGGGCGAAGAACAGTCGCCAGCCCCGCACACCATGCAGACGAAACATCTGCTCCAGCGGCTGATCAACCTGCGCCAAACCCTCAACCAGCGAAAAATACACGCCCGGCAGCGCCATCAAAAAGACTGCCGCGATGCTCACGCGCGCCGATCCCAGCCAAATGAGCAGCAGGACCACCACGCAGGCAACCGGCGTCGCCTTTACAAACGAAAGCGCCGGCGCCACCAAGCGTGCAAACGCCCGCGAGCGCGACGAAATTCCGGCCAGCAAACCACCGCACACCGCGGCAAGCGCCAAACCGCCTAGAATCCGTGCACCCGAGCCCGCCAGAATCGCCCAGGTACCGCCATCGCATACCAACCGCAGCAACGCCACCACAACAGCGCCCGGCCCCGGCAAAATCAACGGCTGCGCCACGAGACCCGCCACCAGCACCCACACGGCGAGCCAAAAGGCGGCGACGGCACCACCTGCCGCCACCGCCTTCATACGCTCTGTCATTTGTCGAGCAAACGCACGCACGGGCTACTCCATGTAGTAGAAATCATCAGCCGGGAGCTTGCCGCCCACGGCGCTCGCGTCCGCGTCGGACAGCACCTGCAAGTACCCACCGAGCGCCGCCTTCATATCTTTCCCCGTCTGGCATACAAGCATGCACCCGGGAATCGCCTTCTCGGCGATCTTGGCGTTGTCCACGATGCCGGCATCGACCACGGCCTGCGCCCAGTCTGCCGGCGCCGCATTGACGGCCTTCACGCTCGCCGCATGGCAGCTCAAGAACTCCGCCACGGCCTCGGGATGCTTCTCGGCAAAGGCGCGGCGCACCACGGTCACGCCCGTCAGCAAACGGGAGCCCGTGTCACCCACCAGCTCGTCCCATACATCGGTCAGGCTCACCGGTGCCGACAGCTTGCCTTCGCTCTTGGCGATAGCAGCGGTCTTGAACGGCTCCGGCAGCACGCCCACGGCGGACGGGTCGGCAAGCAGGGCCGACAGCACCTCGGTGGGCTCGCTCTTAAACTCGAGCGTCACCTGGCCGGTCAGGCCCGCGCGCTCCAGCAGGTAGTTCATGACGTACTCCGGCGTGGTGCCCTTGCCCGTCATGTAGACGGTACGACCTGCCAGATCGCCAAACGAGGCAACGTCCGCGTTACCCGTCACCACGTTCAGCACGCCCAGCGTGTTGATGTCGATGACCTGCACCGCGCCCTCGGTCTTGTTGTAGAGCACGCTCGCCACGTTGGCGGGCACTAGGGCAATGTCGACATCTCCCTGAATGACCTTGGGCACAATCTCGTCGGCGGCGGTGTTGATCGCAAAGTCGAACTCGTTGTCCGTGGCACCGTCAGCCGCCTGGTCCATAAACTGCACCAGACCGATCGACGTCGGACCCTTGAGCGAGGCGACGTGCACCTCAACCGGCTCGGCAGCGGCACCGGCGCCATCCGTGGCATCCGAGCCCACAGCAGACCCGGCCCCGGCAGCGGCACCGCCACAGCCAACCAGCGCAAGCGACAGCGCGCCCGCAGCAAGCGCCGAGGCAAATCCTCGGCGCGACAGCTCAACATTAAACGCGCGCATCGTTAGCACTTCCCCTCGTTGGGCATCGACCAGGCGTGATGGTCGGTATGCAGCAGCTCCTCGGCCAGCGGCGAGAGCGGCGCGCCCAAGAACTCGCGATAGCACGCCTGGACATCGGGATTCTCGTGCGAGAAGCGAATGTCCGCAGCGGCATCCAGGCCCCACAGCACCTGGCCGCGCTCGGCCGCCAGCTCGCAGCCGTCGTGGATGGGCTGACCGCCGCCACCGACGCAGCCGCCCGGGCATGCCATAACCTCAACGAAGTCATAGCTCACGCGGCCGTCGCGAATCGCGTCGAGCAGGCGGGCGGCGTTACCCAACCCGTGCGCCACGGCGACGCGCACCTTGGTGCCATCGATATCGGCGACGGCTTCCTTCCAGCCATCCAGGCCACGCACGTCGGTAAAGAAATCCGCATCCGGGTTCTTGCCCGTCACCAGGTAATAGGCCGAGCGCACGGCTGCCTCCATCACGCCGCCCGTGGCGCCAAAGATCACGCCCGCGCCCGTGCCAAAGCCCAGCGGCGTATCGAGCGGCTCCTCGACCAGCGTGTCCACGCTCACGTGGCTCGCGCGGATCATGCGCACCATCTCGCGCACCGTCAGCGCAACGTCCACATCGGGCGTGCCGTCCTCGCCCACCATACTCGGCAGCGCGCACTCGGCCTTCTTGGCCGTGCACGGCATAACGGACACCACGAACAAGCGCTCGGGCTCCACGTCCAGCACCTTGGCGTAGTAGGTCTTGGCAATAGCGCCGAACATCTGCTGTGGCGACTTGGACGTGGACAGGCTGTCGACAAACTCCGGATAGCG
>RKAY01000060.1 GCA_014846205.1 Collinsella aerofaciens
CTGCCGCCGGCGCCGCCGTGCCCACCATCTCGCGCGGACGCGTGACCTTTGTCGATGCCGCCCTGCCGCAGGGCGTGGTGGTGCCCGATGCCAACCTGGCCGTGTTTTCGATCGCCGACCTCAACGCCCGCATGGGCGCCAACCGCGCGCGCAGCCGTCGCAAGGTGGACATTACGCAGATCACGTTCCCGTTTAAGCCGGGCGACTACGTGGTGCACGCCACTCACGGCATCGCGCTCTTTAGCGAGATCGCGCGCCAGGAAGTGGGCGGCAAGGAGCGCGACTACTTTTTGCTGGAATATGCCGACGGCGACAAACTCTACGTGCCGCTCGAGCAGGTCGACCGCATCACGCGCTATGTTGGCCCCGACGGTGACAAGCCACGCCTGACCAGGCTCAACACCGCCGACTGGACGCGGGCGACCAACAAGGCGCGCAAGAACGCCAAAAAGCTGGCGTTTGACCTGGTCGATCTGTATACGCGCCGCTCGTCGATTACCGGTATCGCCTGCCCGCCCGACACGCCCGAGCAGATCGAGATGGAGCAGAGCTTCCCCTACGACGAGACGCGCGACCAGCTGGAGGCCATTGCCGACATTAAGGCTGACATGGAGGCGCCCAAGCCCATGGACCGTCTGCTGTGCGGCGACGTGGGCTTTGGCAAGACCGAGGTCGCCCTGCGCGCGGCGTTTAAGTGTGTGGACTCCGGCCGCCAGGTCATGGTGCTCTGCCCCACGACCATTCTGGCCCAGCAGCACTACGAGACGTTCTTTGAGCGCTTTGCCCCGTTTGGCCTGGAGGTCGAGGTGCTCAGCCGCTTCCGTACGCCGGCACAGCAAAAGCGCGCACTCAAGGCGTTTGCCGAGGGCACGATTGACGTGCTTATCGGCACGCACCGCTTGCTTTCGGCTGATGTGAACCCCAAGAACCTGGGCTTGGTGATCATCGACGAGGAACAGCGCTTTGGCGTGCAGCACAAGGAGCAGCTCAAAAACCTGCGCGAGCAGATTGACGTGCTCACGCTTTCGGCAACGCCGATCCCGCGAACCATGCAGATGGCCACGAGCGGCGTGCGCGACATGAGCCTGATCACCACGCCGCCGACCGGGCGCCGTCCCGTGATTGTGCACGTGGGGGAGTACGACCCCGACGTGGTGAGCGCGGCGATTCGCCTGGAGGTGGGCCGCGGCGGTCAGGTGTACTACGTGTCCAACCGCGTCAAGACCATCGACGACGCCGTGGCGCGCGTGCACGAGGCCGCGCCCGAGGCGCGCGTGGGTGTGGCACACGGCAAGATGAGCCCGCGCGAGGTCGAGGACGTGATGATCGAGTTCGCGACCAAAAAGATCGACGTGCTCATTGCCACGACCATCGTGGAGAGCGGTATCGACAACGCGACCGCCAACACGCTCATCATCGAGGACTCGCAGCGCTTGGGCCTGGCACAGCTCTACCAGCTCAAGGGCCGTGTGGGTCGCTCGGCCACGCAGGCCTACGCGTACTTTATGTTCCCGGGCGAGCTGCCGCTCACCGAGGAGGCCACGGCGCGCCTGACTGCACTGTCCGAGTTCCAGGACTTGGGCAGCGGCATGCGCATCGCCATGCGCGACCTGGAGATTCGCGGCGCCGGCTCGCTCATGGGTGCCGAGCAACATGGCAACCTGTCGAGCGTGGGCTTTGACCTGTTTACGCAGATGCTGGGCCAGGCGGTGGCCGAGGCGCGCGGCGACGACGATGCCGGCGTGGAGGCGGCGAGCGTGGGCATTAACCTGCCGGCCGATTACTTCTTGTCCGAGGAGTACCTGCCGGCGGTGGACCAGCGCGTGCTCGTGTACCGCAAGCTCGCGGCGGCCGAGGACCTGGAGAGCATCGACGAGGTACAGGAAGAGACCGAGGCCGCGCACGGTGAGCTGCCACTGGCGGGGCTCAACCTGTTCAACCGCGCGCGCATCCGTATCCGCGGCGAGCGCTTGGGGCTCGAGAGCGTCACGCTCAGCGGCGGACGTATCACGTTTTTGGGCGTCGACGTGCCCAAGAAGGTGGCCTTTGAGCTTAAGACCCGCTACGGCGCGGTGAACTTCCCCAAGAGCCGCAAGCTGTCGGTGCCCTACAAGGCGGGCGCCGGTGCGGGCAGCGGTCTGGGTCGCGGCCTCGATGCCAACGACGGCACCGGCCCGGTGGCGGCCGCGCTCATGCTACTGCAGCAGCTGGGCGCGTCCGATGATGATTAACGGGTCGACGCTGCAAACGTCCCATTTGGGCAATCCGACCCCATCGGAAGGAAAACATGTTCGGGTATATCTATAAGAAAGATGCCGCTGCTATCGCGGTCATCCTGGCCTTTTGTCTGCTCGTTGGGTCGTTTTTCGATTACCAAATCTCGAGTGCGCTGTTCAACTCGTCTAACTTGTTTGGCCGCTTTGTCGAGGCGGCCGGCGAGCTGCCGTTCGAGCTGACGGCGAGCGTCGCGGGCATTATGCTCGTGCGCTCGGCACGTCCCGATTCCAAGGCGAGCAAGTGGCTCGCCGCGCTGGGCGTTTTAATCAACGTGGGCCTGGTCGGCTACGAGATTATCGGATCGCTGCGGGTTGGCGGCAAACTCGTCGCGGCTCAGCTGGTGCTGACGTTTGTGCTGGTCATCGCCGCCAACCTCATCGTCTATCGCCTTACGCGTGACACCGACCCCGACGATCTCACGCGCTGGGCGCTGATGGTGCTTGCCGTGTGGGTCGCTCAGGCCATCATCCTCAACGTGATTGTCAAGCCGCTGTGGTCGCGCCCACGCATGCGCGTGATCGAGGTCACGCCGGGGCTCAATTTTCAGCCGTGGTGGGTGATCGGCAATCCCGACAAGTGGAGCTATATCGCCGCCGGCGTAATCAAGGATGGTTTTAAGTCGTTCGCGAGCGGGCACACGGCGCACGCGGCGATCGGCCTTATGCTCGCCGGGCTTCCCGCGGCGGCTTTTACGGAAAAGCCTTCGCGTCGCCGCGTGGTCTTTTGGGCGGCGTCGCTCGTCGCGGCGCTCGTCGCCTTTGGCCGTATCGTGATCGGTGCACACTTTTTGACTGACGTGAGCTGCGGCTTTGCCCTGGTGTTGGCGCTTGAGTGCCTTGCCGCGCGCGTTGCCTATCCGCACGGCGTACAATAGCCCCACCTGAATCATCTGGTCGATATCTGGTAAGAGAGGATTGCCATGCTCGCGTTCAACAACGACTATTCCCACGGCGCACATCCGGCGGTGCTGCAGGCGCTCGTCGACACCAATATGGAGCCGCAGCCCGGCTACGGCACCGATGCGCACACCGAGCGTGCCAAGCAGCTGATTCGCGAGGCGTGTCAGGCCCCCGATGCCGACGTGTTTTTGCTGGTGGGCGGCACGCAGACCAACGCGACGGTGATTGACATGCTGCTCGCGCCGTACGAGGGCGTGGTTGCCGCCGAGACCGGCCACGTTGCC